>DASSGI010000330.1:0-16474 GCA_035857655.1 Casimicrobiaceae bacterium
ATGGCCGAGCTCGTGCGCGAGCACTGCCTCGATTTCGTCGGGCGTCAGCCGCTCGAGCAGCGTGTCGAAGAAGACGATCCGCTTCGCGCGCCCGAACCCCGTGAAGAACGCGTTGCCGTGTGAAGAGCGCTTCGACCCGTCCATCACGAAGAGCCCGCGGTTCTCGAACCCGCAACGCGCGAGCAGCCGCTCGATCGCGTCGCGCGCGGACCCTGCGGGCAGCGGCGAGAACTTGTTGAAGAGCGGCGCGATGACCGTCGGATAGAGCGCCAGCACGAGCAGCTGGAATGCGACCCACGCGGCCCACGCCCAGATCCACCACAGCGATCCGGCGGCCTTCATCAGCCAAAGGACGAGCGCCGCGAGCGGCAGCCCGAGCGCGGCGCCGACTGCGACGCCCTTCGCGAGGTCGGCGAGCCACAGCGCACGCGTCATCCTGTTGAATCCGAACTTCGCTTCGATGCCGAACGTGCTCACGTAGGAGAACGGCAATCCGACGATGCCGGAGACGACGGCGACCGCGACGATCAGCGCCAGGTCGCGCGCGAGACCCGGAAGCGGAAGATCGCCGGTCCATGCGACGAGGAGCGCCAGTCCGCCGCCCACGGTGAGCGCGATGAGGAGCGCCGTCTCGACGATCGCCTCGACCATTCCGAGGCGGGTGCGCGCGACGGTGTAGTCGGCCGCCTTTTGATGCGCCTCCAGGCGGACACGGTCGGCGAACGCGGTGGGGACCGCTTCGCGATGCGCGGCCACATGCAGCGCATGCCGCCGCGCGAGCCAGAGTTGCAGCGCGAGCGAGACCGCGAGCAACGTCAGGAATACGATGGTGAAGGCGGGTGCTGTCACGACGACGAGAGAGGCGCTTCGGGCGCGCTCGAGCGAGTGTGCGAGAATGCGCGAACCATTCTACGCGAATCGGTCGATGCCCCAGGACGCAAACCGCTTGATCTGGATCGACATGGAGATGACGGGCCTCAAGCCCGAGTCGGACCGGATCATCGAGGTCGCGCTCGTCGTGACCGACGGCGATCTCGATACGGTGGCCGAGGCTCCGGTCTGGGTCGTTCGCCAGGACGACGACGTCCTCGACGCGATGGACGCCTGGAACCAGGGAACGCACGGACGCTCGGGCCTCATCGCCAAGGTCAAGATGTCGCGCCACACCGAGGCGAGCGTCGAGGCCGATGCGCTCGCGTTCCTGCGCGAGCACGTGCCGGCGAAGGCCTCGCCGATGTGTGGCAACTCGATCTGCCAGGACCGGCGCTTCCTCGCGCGCTGGATGCCGGCGCTCGAAGACTATTTCCACTACCGAAATCTCGACGTCTCGACGCTGAAGGAGCTCGTGCGCCGCTGGAAGCCTGACCTCCTGAAGGGCGTGCCCAAGGAAGGCAAGCACGAAGCGCTCGCCGACGTCTATGAGTCGATCGCCGAGCTCAGGTACTACCGCGAGCAGTTCATCCGCCCCTAGAAAGTAGGGTCACCCTACTTTCTACGTAATATCAATATCGGACAACGCTCGGCGAGCTCGTAAGTGCCGTGCATCCGCTCGACGCATGAGAGCGCAGGGGAAAAGCACTCGACGAATTCCGAGACCGTCGGAAAATGGTAGCTCGCAGCGTTCCCGCGATAGGCGTCGATCGTCCGGATCTCCTGGATCGGCCAGCCCGTGAGCCGCTCGAGCTGCGCGTAGTCGCCGAACTGCGCGTTGCAGCAGCGCCAGATGTCATCGAGCCGCACGCCGCGCGCGGTGTCTTCCCGCTGGAGGCTCATTGCGAGTCGCCATTTGAAAGCGTGAAATCCCCCGATCCTGCGTTCGCGGACGGCAGCGAACACCGCGTCGAGCGCCTCGGCGATGTCGGGCCGCGCGAAGATCCGCGCAACGAACAAACTGCCCGGCTTCAGCACGCGGCGGAGCTCTTTCGCGAGCGCAGCGTGGGCGAGTGGAAAGGAAATCGCGGGCAAGCCGCCGTCGATCAGCGCGACGTCCAGCGTAGCGTCGCGAAGCGGCAATTGGAGCCAGTCGCCGCAGACCACCGTGCGGCGACGCGTGTTGCCCGGCCAGACGCTCTCGATCATCGCCATCGTGTTGTCGACGGCGATGATGTCGAGCGCGGGCGTCCAGCGCGTCGCAGCGAGCTTCGGCGTCACGCCGAGCAGCAACGCGGAAAGGCTCGAGCGCGCGGGAAAGTGGCGGGCGATCGCCTGCTCGCGAAGCGCGATGTCTTCGGCGCACGGGCTGAGCGGCGGCGTCATGAAGCGCCATTGTCGCGCGTACCTGCTCCAGACCGACGATGAACGATTTGGAGCCGCCATCACTTGTTTCGGAAGAGTAGGGTCACAGACGACTTTTTTGTCAGGTAAGTGCGGCTCATCTCCGCCGCGCGCCCGAAAAGTCATCTCTGACCCTATTTTTTGCGCGCGAGCATCACGCCGTCGCCGAGGCTCACGAGGCAGCCGTCGACGCGCGGATCGTCGCGAATCTTCGCAGTGATCGCGCGCAGCGCGACGGTGTCCGGCCGCAAATCCTTCGGATCGGCGACGGTCCCGCTCCAGAGCACGTTGTCGATCGCGATCAGGCCGCCGACGCGCATCAGCTCCAGGCAGGCCTCGTAATACGCGTCGTAGCCGGTCTTGTCGGCGTCGATGAACGCGAAGTCGTACGACCCCGGCCCGTCGCGCTTCTTGAGCTCTGCGAGCGTTTCTCGTGCCGGCGCGAGGCGCAGCTCGATCCGGTCGGCGACACCGGCCTCGGCCCAGTAGCGGCGGGCGATCGCCGTCCATTTCTCGTTCACGTCGCAGGCGACGAGGCGGCCGTCGGGAGGAAGCGCGCTTGCGACCGACAACGCACTGTAACCGGTGAACGTCCCGACCTCGATCGCGCGGCGCGCGCCGACGAGGCGGGCGAGGAACGCGAGAAACACGCCCTGGTCCGCGCCGATCTGCATCGCGGCCTCGGGAAGCTTCGACGTCTCGGCGCGCAGCCGCTTCTGCACCGGCGTCTCGTGAACGACGACGGTGCCGAGATAGCGATCGACGGTTTCGGTGAGCATCGAGCGATGCGCCATGGTTTACGCTCCGGTGATTTCCTGAAGTCCCACGCGCCCTGCGGGATTGCTTTCGAGGGATCGTCGGGAAATCGCAAGTCTACAAGAGCGGCGCGTCGGCCACGCCGCCCATTTCGAGCGCGGTTGGCGTATTCTCCCGCGATCCCAACGGAGAAGACGATGGCGCAGCCGGCACTCACCTCGATTTCCGCACCATCACCCGCAGAGCGCCAGCAGCAACTGCTCGTCGACGCCGGCCGCTATCTCGCCGGCGGCGGGCTCGGGCTTTTCGTCATTCCGCCGGAGCTCAATCTCGTGATCGCTCGCGGCGAAGGAAGCCGCGTCTGGGACGTCGCGGGACGCGAGTACATCGACTATCACATGAGCTCCGGTCCGGCGCTCCTCGGCCATGCGCATCCTGCGATCACGGCGGCAGTGTCGGCACAGCTCGGCAAAGGGACGACGTTCTACTTCCTGAACGAACCCGAGATCGCGCTCGCGCAGCGTCTCGTCGATGCGATTCCGTGCGCCGAAGTCGTTCACTACACGGGATCGGGAACCGAAGCGACGTTTTATGCGCTTCGGATCGCGCGCGCCTATACGCGCCGCAACAAGGTGCTCAAGTTCGAGGGCGCCTGGCATGGGATGCACGATTACGGCTTGTGGGGAACGGTTCCCAGCACGCCGTCGGAGTACCCGCACGCCCTTCCGGACTCGGTCGGCGTTCCGCCGCAGGCCGGCGAGACGGTTCTCGTCACGCCGTTCAACGAGACGGCGGAAGCCGTTGCGATGATCGAGCGGCACGCGCACACGCTCGCGGCGGTAATCGTCGAGCCGCTGCAGCGCGTTCTGCTTCCGGAGCCGGGCTTTCTCGAAGCGGTGCGCGAAGTGACGCATCGCCACGGGATCGTGCTGATCTACGACGAGATCGTCACCGGGTTCCGGATCGCGTGGGGCGGGGCGCAGGAGCGCTATGGCGTGGTTCCCGACCTCGCGTGCTACGGCAAGGCCGTGAGCGGCGGGTTTCCGCTCGCGGCAATCGCCGGCCGCGCCGAAGTGATGAGCGTGCTCGATGCCCGCTCGCAGCCGCGGGCCAACGTCGTCTGGGCCACGAACACGCTCAACGGCAACCCGGTTTGCGCAGCCGCCGGCTGCGCAGCGCTCGATGTTCTTTCGCGCCCGGGTACGTACGATCGACTGGCGCGGATCGGCGCGCGGCTGCGCAAAGGGCTCGTCGAAGCCGGGACGCGCCACGGATATCCGGTCCAGGCGCCTGGCGAGGACGCGGTGTTCGGGATCCGGTTCACCGATCGGCGGCCGCTGCGCACGTGGATGGATCTGACGACGGCCGACAAGGATCTCGGCTGGCGCTGGGCGATGGAGCTCCTGAAGCGCGGGTTGCTCGTCAATCCGAACGAGAAGTTCTACATCTCGATCACGCATTCCGAGTCGGACGTCGACCGCACGCTGGCGGTCGCCGACGAGGCTTTCGCCGCGCTGCGCGCCGAAGATCGATGACAGGCGCGTCGGCATCGGCACCTCCGCGGCCGGCGCCGGCTCCGCCACGCTCGGCGCCCCGGTATTGCTGCGTTTGCGGCGCCGAACGCATCGAGTTCCGCGTTCCCGACGGCGATTCGTTGCCGCGCTATGTGTGCGCCGCGTGCGGAACGATCCACTACCAGAATCCGAAGATCGTCGTCGGATGCCTTCCCGAATTCGAGGACCAGGTGCTCTTGTGCCTGCGCGCGATCGAGCCGAGGCGCGGCCTCTGGACGCTGCCCGCCGGATTCCTCGAAAACGGAGAAACGCTCAGTGCCGGCGCGGTTCGCGAGACGCTGGAGGAAGCGAATGCGCGCGTCGCGATCGGCCCGCTCTACACGGTGATCAGCCTGCCGCACATCAGCCAGGTCTACATGATGTTCCGCGCGCAACTCGTCGACCGCGATTTCGGTCCGGGTCCGGAGAGCCTCGACGTGCGGCTGTTCGACGAGGACGAGATCCCCTGGGAGCAGATCGCGTTCCGTACGATCGGCCGGACGCTCCGCAATTATTTCCTCGATCGCAAGCTCGGCGCCTTCGGCACTCACGTGAGCGCGCTCGAGCGAAAGAGCCCGCGGCCCGATCTCTCCGGCGCCGGCTGAGGCCACCGCGCGGGCTCCCAGCGCAGGTCATGCCGTGCCTGAGCGTCGGCCGGCTGTTCGGGTATCCTAGAAAGACAAGGCAGCCTGAATCAGACACTCGGAGGAATGATGCAAGGTACGAAATCGTTCGCTGCGGCCGCAGCGGTCATCGTTGCGCTCGCGTTTCACCCAGCCGCGGCACAGCAGACCCGGATCTCGATCACCACCGGCGGCACCGGGGGCGTCTACTACCCGATGGGCGGCGGCATGGCGAACATCCTGTCGAAATACGTCCCGGGCATGACGGCGACCGCCGAGGTCACCGGGGGCTCCGTCGACAATCTGAAGCTTCTCAACGCCGGAAAGTCCGAAGTGGGCTTTACGATGGTCGACTCCGGTTGGGAGGCGTTGGAGGGCGTCGACAAGTTCAAGGGCAACAAGGTGGAAGTCCGGACGCTGATGGTGCTCTATCCGAACAAGATGCACGTCGTGACCGTCGAGGGGACCGGGATCAACAAGCTCGCCGAACTCAAGGGCAAGCGCGTGTCGACGGGCTCCGCTGGCAGCGGCACCGAGATCATGGCGATGCGCGTGCTCGAAGCCGCGGGCCTCGACGGGAAGAAGGACATCAAGCAGGAGCGCCTCGGCGCCGCCGAGTCGGTCAACGCGATCAAGGACCGCAAGATCGACGCGTTCTTCTGGGTGGGCGGCGTGCCGACTGCCGCAGTAACCGATCTCGCCGCGACGCCGGGCATCAAGATCAAGCTCATCGATCACGACGAAGTGATCGACGCGATGAACAAGAAGTACGGGCCACTCTACTCGAAGGGCATGATTCCCGCGGGCTCGTATCCGGGGCAGGACAAGCCGAACCAGGAAGTCGACGTCTGGAACATCCTGGTCACGAATGACAAGATGAGCGAGCAGATGGCGTACACGATCGTCAAGACGCTGTTCGACAAGAAGCCCGAGCTCGTCGCCGTCCACAAGGAAGCGCAGAACATCGAGCTCAAGAATCAGCCGGTCGGCTCGCCGATCCCGTTTCATCCGGGCGCCAAGAAGTACTTCGCCGAGCAGGGCATCAAGGTCAACTAGCCGTGACGGCGCGCCGGCGAAGGCGCGCTGCATGCTGAAGGGGGGCGCGAGTGGCCGAACCGACGGCAGGGGGAGAGCCGACCGATCCGGTCGAATCGGTGGCCGAAGAACGTCTGCAGCAGGCGGCGGCGTACATCGAGGAGGAAGAGGGCGCGACGAGCCGCTACCGCGGCTGGCTCGCGCATGTCACGACGGTGCTGCTCGTCGGCATGTCGGTGTTTCACCTCTATGCCGCGATCGACATCGTTCCGGCGCAGGTGCTGCGGCCCGTCCACGTCGGCTGGACGCTGCTTCTCGTCTTCCTGCTGTTCCCCATCGCTCCGCGCTATCGCAACCGGCTGATGTGGTGGGACGTCGTTTGCGCAGCGCTCGCTGTCGCGACGATCGCCTATCTTCTCGCGGGCGGCGACGATTTCTGGGACCGCAACACGCTGCCCGACCGCGAGGATCTGTTCTTCGGCGTCACGTTCGCGCTGCTCGTGCTGGAAGCCCTGCGCCGCACCTCCGGCTGGATCATCCTGATCGTGGTCCTGCTGTTCGTCACCTACGCGTTCGTCGGTCCGTGGCTTCCGGGGCAATGGGCGCATCGGGGTTACGACGTCGCGAGCCTCTCGGGATTCCTCTATCAGACGCTTGAAGGAATCTTCGGCACGGCTGTCGACGTCTCGTCGTCGCTGATCATCCTGTTCACGATCTACGGCGCGTTCCTGCAACACTCCGGTGCCGGCAAGTTCTATCTCGATTGGAGCTTCGCGGCGATGGGGAGCCGCCATAGCGGCGCAGGACGCACCGTGGTCCTCGCGTCGTTCCTGCTCGGCGGACCGTCTGGATCCGGCGTCGCGACGACGGTGACGATCGGGTCGGTCGCGTATCCGATGCTCAAGCGCGCGGGCTACGGCAAGGAGGCCGCTGGCGGGCTCCTCGCCGCCGGAGGCCTGGGCGCGATCATCTCGCCGCCGGTGCTCGGTGCCGCAGCGTTCCTGATCGCCGAATTCCTGAAGATCAGCTACCTCGACGTGCTGCTGATGGCGACGGTACCGACGCTGCTCTATTACCTGTCGCTGTTCTTGATGGTCGAGATCGACACGCGCAAGTTCGGCATGCCGGAGGTGGCGACTGCCGTCGAGGGTCACCTTGCCCTGCTCACGAAGCGCTACTGGTATCACTTCGTCTCGTTGATCGCGATCGTCGCGTTCATGGTCTGGGGCTTCTCGCCGATGCTCGCGGTGTTCTGGGCGAGCGTCGTCACCTACGCGATGTCGTTCCTGCGCCGCGATACCGCGATGGGCTGGCGCAAGCTGATCGCCGCATTGCGCGACGGTTCCGGGCAGATGCTCAACGTCGCTGCGACGTGCGCGGCGGCGGGCATCATCGTCGGCGTGGTCGCGAAGACCGGTCTCGGGCTCAAGTTCAGTGCGATCGTGATCGAGTACGCAGGCGGGAGCCTGCTGCTGACCACGCTGTATGCCGCGCTCATCGTCTGGGTCATCGGTCTCGCGGTGCCCGTGACGGCGAGCTACATCATCTGCGCGGTGATCGCTGCACCGGCGCTCACCAAGCTCGGCGTCCCCGACTTCGCCGCGCACATGTTCATCTTCTACTACGCGGTGCTCTCCGAGGTCTCACCGCCGACAGCGCTGTCTCCATTCGCCGCGGCAGCGATCACCGGCGGCGATCCGTACAAGACGACGCTGCAATCGTGGAAGTACACGCTGCCGGCGTTCGTCGTGCCGTTCGTGTTCGTCCTCGATCCGGCCGGCGTCGGGTTGCTACTGAAGATGCCGAAAGACGCATCCTGGCTGCACGTGCTGTGGATCGCGTTTACCGCATGCGTCGGAATCGCTGCGCTCGCCGCCGGCACGCAGAAATGGCTGCTCACCGCCTGCAACCAGCTGGAGCGCTGGGTGCTCGTCGTCAGCGGATTGCTGCTGATCTACCCGGCGCCGTCCGCCGATCTGATCGGTCTCGCGGGGCTGGGCGCGGTTTTCGCGCTGCAGTGGTTCGCGAAGCGCCGCGCCCGAGCCCGGCCGGCCTGACGTCAACGCGGCGTCACGTCGCTCTGCTTGCTCTCGGCGGCCGGCAGCGGCTGCCTCGACGTACCTTCTTCGTCCGGGGTCTCGCGGATCGCGTGCGATGCCGTCGCTGCAGCACTATGGCGCACGACTTCCCTCACCAGGTATCCCTTGCCGCCGGCTGCGGCGCGCAGAACGAGCTCGGCGAGGAACCCGATGACGAAGAACAGCAATCCCATCACGAACAGGAACATCCCGACGATCAGTATCGGGCGGGTCGTGAGCGGAAAGCCGAGCTCCGGATCCACGAGGTTCAGCACGTGGTTTGCGAGAAGGTAGCCTCCGATCAATGTTCCCAGCACGACGAGCGGCAGCCCGACGAGTCCGAACAGATACAGCGGGCTCTGCGAGAATCGCCTGAGCAGCAGCAGCGTCACCAGATCGGCGGCGCCGTGGAAATAGCGTGCGATTCCGTACTTGCTCGCGCCGAACTTGCGCTCGTGATGGCGTACGGGCAGCTCGCCGATGCGCGCGCCGGCGGACGCTAGCATCGACGGCACGAAACGGTGCTGGTTGCCGCGCAGCGTGAGCTCCTTCACGCACCAGCTGCGGTAGGCCTTGAATCCGCAATTGTTGTCGTGCAGCTCGACGCCCGAAACGCGGCGCACGACCCAGTTGAAGAACCGCGACGCGAGGCGCTTCTCGAGCGGATCGTGGCGCGCCTTCTTCCATCCCGAGACGAGGTCGTAGCCGCTCTCGACCATCTCGATGAACCCCGGGATCTCCTGCGGGTCGTCCTGCAGGTCGGCGTCCATCGTGAACACGATGTCGCCGCTCGCTTCGGCGAATCCCGCCATCAGCGCCGCCGACTTGCCGAAATTGGCGCGGAGCAGCACGGCCTTTACGCCGCGGCGGTCTGCGGCGAGCTGCGCCATGAGGTCCGATGTGCCGTCCGTCGAGCCGTCGTCGACGAGAATGATCTCCCACCACGGGCAGTCGAGGCCGTCCAGCACCGCGACGATCCCGTCGACGAGCGGCGTCAGGCTCTCGACCTCGTTATAGGCCGGAACGACGATCGACAGCGACGAAGCCGTGATCACGCCAGTACCGCCTTGTGGACGTTCAGCCATTTCTGCAGCATGTACAGCACCCAGATCTGCTTGTAGTGGTTATGCCGGCCCGTGAGGTGATCGTCGAGGAGCCGCGCGACGTAGTCATCGCGAAACAGTCCCTGGGCGGTGAGGTGCGGCGCACCGAGATATTCGCAGATCTCCTCCCTGAGCTCATTGCGAATGAGGGACGCTACAGGCGCCGTGAACCCGACCTTGCGGCCTCGGGCGATCTCCACCGGGAGCACCCGGTGCGCGATTCGCCGCAGGATCGATTTCGTCTCGCCTCCGCGCATTTTGACCGAATCCGGCAGCCGATTCAGCATCGCCACGAGCTCCGGGGCGAGAAAAGGGGTCCGCAGCTCGACCGAATGGAGCATCGACGTCCGGTCCGAGTTCGTCAGCACATAGTCAGGAAGATAGTGCTGCTGGTAGAGGTAGGCGAGCCGGCCCAGCTCGCCCTCCGCGCGATTCCAGTGCGCCTCGATTCGGCCGAACTGCCGTTTCACGTCGGACAGGTCGCGCCGGTTCTCGGTGACGAGCGCGGAGAGCGCATGATCGGAAAACGCGCATGTCCAGTAGAAATTGCGCAGGTGCTCCGGGGCGGGAAAGCCCTTCGCAAACGCCTTGAGCTTCAGATCGAGTCCCATGTAGCGGTTGCGCGACGGAACGAGCTGCGTGAGCGGCCTTATGACGCGGTGGTGCAGCGCGTCGGGCAGGAGCCGCGCGTAGCGGGCGAAGCGCACGGCCCGGAAGATCGCGTAGCCGTAGAAGAATTCGTCGCCGCCGTCGCCGGTGAGCGCGACTTTCGTGGTTTTCGCGATTTCCGCGCAGACGAGCGATTTGGGAAGGACCCCGGGGTCCGCCTGCGGCTCGTCGAGCTGCGCTGGCAGCTCCGCGGCGAGCTTTGCGAGCGCCGCCGGCTCCGCGGTAACGACGGTGTGCCTCGTCGAGAAGCGCTCGGCGAGGAGCGCGGCGCCGGCGCTTTCGTCGAACGAGGGGTCCTCGTGGCGGACGGTAAAGGTCGCGAGCGGCACCGCCGGGTGGACGTCGCGCAGGATCGCAAGAACCATCGACGAATCGAGTCCGCCGCTCAACAGCAGGCCCACGGGGACGTCGGCCCGAAACGTCCGCATCACCGACCGGCGCAGCAGCGCATGCACCTCGGCGTCGACCTCGTCGAGCGATACGGGCTGCCCGTAGCCCTCCGGGATCGATTCGAAATACGGGACGATCCGCGGCCCGCCGCCGGCGAAGATCAGGTAATGCCCGGCGGGGAGCTTCCGCACGTCGCGGTAGACCGACCGATCGAACGGGAACGATTCGAACGCGAGGAAATCGGCGATCGATGCGGGATCGATCGCGGCGTCGAATCCGGAGAGCTCGCGAAAGGTCCGGCACTCCGACGAGAACGCGAAACGCCCTCTGGCGACGTGGTAGAAGAACGGCTTCTGGCCGTACGGGTCGCGCGCGCAGAAAAGCGTCCGCGTCCGCTTGTCCCATAGCGCGAACGCGAACATGCCTTCGAGCCGTTCGAGAATATCCACGCCCCATTGCCGATACCCGGCGACGAGCACTTCGGTGTCCGACGTCGTCCGGAACGCGTGTCCCGCGCGCAAAAGCTCATCACGAAGCTCGACGTAGTTGTAGATCTCGCCGTTGAACGTGATGACCACGCTCCCATCGGACGATGTGAGCGGCTGATGCCCGAGCTCGGGATCGATGATGGAGAGCCGGGCATGTCCGAGAGCGAATCCGGGCTCGACGACGTACCCCGTGTCGTCGGGGCCGCGGTGATGCAGCAGCGCGAGCTGCCGGCGCACGACGGTCTCGACGACATCCGGCGCATCGTCGCCGCCGACCTGCCCGACGATCCCGCACACCTAGGCGACTCCGCAGGCGTCGTGACGTGCAGCCCCGTAATGCATCGTTACCGGGCGCCCGGCGCCGCGGGCGCGTTGCGCATGAACAGGAACTTCCCGTACTGGCCGATCAGCGTGAGCCGCGGCTTCAGCTGGGGCTCGTCGTCAAGCTCGCTTGCCTTGATCACGAAGAAATCGCCGCGGCGCTCGTCGACGATCCGCTCGAACGCCTCGATCGTATCCGCGGTCGTCACGTTGCCGCGTGCGTAGAACTCGGCGGATTGCGGCGCCTCCGAGAAATAGACGAGGCGTTGCGAGGCGTCCGCGCGCCGCGCGAGATAGTCTGCGACGAGCGCCTTGTGCGTGTAGTCGTGCGCGACGCGCGGGACGACCAGCGCAATGAAAAGGATCCCGCCGATCGGAATGAAGAGTCCCGCGATCTTCGTGGCTACGCCGTTGAAGCCTCTGTCGCCGACGCTCGCCCACGCATCGGCGACGAGCAGTGCGAACGCCGGAATGCTTGGCAATACGTACGTGATGAGAATGTTGCCTGCGCCCGTGAAGAAGACCGGCGAGGCGAGCATCCACAGCCACAGGTAGGCTCGCCAGCCGGAATCGTCGGGCGGGCGAACCGGCTCGCTGCTGCGGTTTCTGCGGCGTTCCCACGCGAGCCCGAGCCACGTGATGCACCACGGAAGCGTCGCGAGGACCGCGAGCGGCCAGATGAATCCGCGCGGCCGCACGTGCGCTGTGCCGAACATGTCGCCTCTCCAGGCCGGGATCGTATAGCGCTTCCAATGCTCGCCGACGATGAAGTATTCGAGGTAGCCGGGCGTGCGCGTCTCCGCCGCGATGTACCACGGAACCGCCAGCGCCGCGCAGAGCAGCGTGCCCGATATCCACGGGATGCGGCGCCACGCGTCGACGATGCGGCGCTTCCAGAGCGTCCAGAGCCCGCACGGCAGCAGCGTCAGCACGACGCCGACCGGGCCCTTCGCGAGCAATCCGATCGCCATGCCCACGAAGAACACGTAGCCCCAGATGCGGGCGCCGCGATCCGTGCGCGTCATCGCGTTCCAGAAACCGGCCATCGACAGCATCATTCCGAGGGTGAGCGTTGCGTCGGTCATCACGGCGCCGGCGGACACGAAAAAAATCGCCGACGTGAACAGCACGATCGCCGCCCGCAGCGCGAGGTCCGTCCCTTTGCGCTGCACGGCGAGGTTCATCGTCAGCCACATCGTGCCGAGGCAGACCAGCAACTGCGGGAGCCGCGCGGCGAACTCGTTGACGCCGAACGCGAGATACGACACCGACGTGAGCCAGATCGAAAGCGGCGGCTTGCTCCACCACGGGACGCCGCCGGCCATCCGCGGCGTCAGCCAATCGCCGGTCTCGACCATCGTGCGCGCGAGCTCCGCGTAGCGCGCCTCGGTGTTATCCGTCAACGGATACATTCCCAGGCTCACGAGCCGGACGAGAATCGCGAAAAGCAGCAGACCGACGAGCCAGCGGCGCCGGCGCACCGCCTCCGTGCCCATCGGGACTTCCCGGGATTGCTCTAAAGAAATCGGATCAGCGGTGGCCAAGATGGTCGGCCCTGGAGTTTCGCGGCCCGTATTCTAGAAGGTCACCGAGGTGCGGTACACGTCGAATAGACGTGCTGCTATTCGTCGACCTTGTCCGCCCGAAACTGTACAGACTGCGGAATCGTGATGGCGAGCTCGCGCGCCGTCTTGAGGCTGATGCCCAACCCGAGTCGGCTGAACGACTCGATCGGCAAGTTCCCTGGGCTTGTTCCGGTGAGAACGCGCTGAACGTATTTCGCCGACAGTTGGCCGATGTCGCGAAAGTTGACCCCATAGCCGATCAGCGCTCCCTTTGCGACGAGGTCGGGCTGGGAAACCATCGTCGCCAGCTTCTTCGCCCGCGCCGTGTCGATGATGAACTGCGTCTGGCTGACGACCATTGCGTCGGGCGTATAGAAATACGCGTCGGCATCCTTGGGGCCCAGTGCCTTGAAGCTCTCTCGAAGCTCTGCCACGGACGCGACAGGTCGCTCGACGACATCGATATTGAGCCGTCGAGCGGCTCCCCGCGTGATCTTGATGCCTGCCACGGGATTGCTGGGATCGTAGAACGTAACGATCTTGCGCAGACCGGGGAGAGCTTCCTTCAGGATCTCGAGACGCTTGGCCGTCAGGTCGACCGAAAGATAGTGGACGCCGGTAATGCGTCCACCCGGTCTCGCGAGACTCGTAACCAGTCCCATCGCAACAGGATCGCCGCCGGCCACGAACACGATAGGGACCTTCGTCGTCGCAGCCTTTGCTGCGATCGTGACGGACGTTCCCAGCGTGTATAGCAGGTCGACGTTCGCATGCTCGAGGCTTCGCGCCGACTCCGCGGCAGCGGCTCGATTGCCTTCGGTGGCGCGGATATCGAGGAGCACGTCCTTGCCCGGTTCGAGTCCCGATTCCCGGAGCCCGATTTTTAGGCCGTCGACGATGGTGTCGTAGTCGCCTCACTCGTGTACGACTCCGACACGAAACGGCTTCTTCGGCTGTGCACCGGCAAGAGGCACGGCAGCGAAAGCGACCGCGACGACAAGCGAGAGGAATAGCTTCCGATTCATATTGACGAGCGGCACACGGCTCATCCGACCACGGGAAAACCCGCCGCTTCGAGCGCGTCGTGCAAGCGCTTGACGTGCGCATGCCCCGTCGTCTCGACGACACAGACCACGCGCACGGCCGAGAGGTCCGGTCCCGCGAACGCGCGGTCATGATCGACTTCCTTGATCGACGCGCCCGCCGCTGCGATCACCTCGGCGAGGCGCGCGAGGCCGCCCGGACGATCGCTGATGGTCACCGTGAAGCGATAGAGCCGGCCGTCGGCGACGAGGCCCACCTCGATCACGCGGCCGAGCGCAGACGAATCGATGTTGCCGCCGGCGAGAACGAGAACGACCTTCCTGCCCTTGAGCGCATCGAGATGGCCGGCGAGAAATGCCGCGAGCGGCGCGGCGCCGGCGCCCTCGACGACGCTTTTCTCGAGCTCGATCAGCCGCAGGATCGCGAGCGCGATCGCGTCCTCGTCGACAGTCACGACACGGTCGACGACGCGCTGGACGAGCTCGAACGGGACCGCGCCCAGCTGCGCGACGGCGAGGCCGTCGGCGAGCGTTGCGGAGAGCGGAACGAGTGTCGGCGCACCGCGCTCGCGCGCAGCGGTGCAGGACGCCGCGCGCTCAGGCTCGACGCCGACGATCGTCACCTCGGGCCGCTTCGCCTTGACCGCGACCCCGATGCCGGCGATCAATCCGCCGCCGCCCACCGGGACGACGATCGCTTCGACGTCGGGCGTCTGCTCGAGGATCTCGAGGCCCATCGTCCCCTGGCCGGCGACGATGTGGGGGTTGTCGAACGGATGGATGAACGTGAGACCGTCGCGCGCGGCGATCTCGCCCGCATGAGCGCGCGCCTCGGTGAGATCCGCGCCGTGCAGGATTACGTTGGCGCCGAGCTGGCGGCAATTGGTGACCTTGATCAGCGCGGCGAAGACCGGCATCACGACCGTCGTCGGAATGCCGAGCAGGCTCGCGTGATAGGCGATGCCTTGCGCATGGTTTCCGGCCGAAGCGGCGATGACACCTGCGTTGCGCTGCTCGGGCGTCAGTTGCAGCAGCGCATTCCTCGCGCCGCGCTCCTTGAAGCTTCCGGTCCGCTGCAGGTAGTCGAGCTTGCAGTAGATGTGCGCGCCGGTGAGCTGGGACAGCGGGATCGATTCGACACACGGCGAATAGTAAACGCCGCCGGCGATCCGGTCGCGCGCGGCCTCGATGTCGGCCAGTGTGACCTGCACGGCACTCATCGCCACGTCTCTAGAACGGCAGCGCGATGCCGGGCTTCGCCTCGGTCAGCACGCGCCGGAACTCCGTCTTGATGCGCGCGAGCGCCGCGCCGTCGTCGGCCTCGAAGCGCAGCACGATCGTCGGCGTCGTGTTCGACGCGCGGGCGAGGCCGAATCCGTCCGGGTACTCGACGCGCAATCCGTCGACGCGGATGACATCGCTTGCACCGGGAAACCTGGCGCTCGCCGACAGCCTGGCGATGATCTCGTGATGCTCGCCTTCGGCGCATCCGATGCCCAGCTCCGGCGTGGACACTGCATCGGGGAGGGCATCGAGCACCGCCGACGGATCGGCGTGCCGCGCGAGGATCTCGAGCAGGCGCGCGCCCGCGTAGAGCCCGTCGTCGAAGCCGTACCAGCGCTCCTTGAAGAACGTGTGCCCGCTCATTTCGCCGGCAAGCGCCGCACCCGTTTCCCGCATCTTGCTCTTGATCAGCGAGTGGCCAGTCTTCCACAACAGCGGAGCGCCGCCGTGCTGCAGGATCCAGGGCTTCAGGTTGCGTGTCGACTTGACGTCGTAGATGACGGTTGCGCCCGGTGCTCGCGCGAGCACGTCGGCGGCGAAGAGCATCAGCTGCCGGTCGGCGAAGATGTTGTGTCCATCGCGCGTCAGCACGCCGAGACGATCGCCGTCGCCGTCGAACGCAAAGCCCAGGTCGTGACCGCCCTTCGCGAGAAGCGCAGTCAGATCGCGCAAATTCTCGGGCTTTGCCGGATCGGGATGATGATTCGGAAAGCGGCCATCGACGTCGCAGTACATTTCGGTGACCTCGCAGCCGAGCCGCCGGTAGAGCGCCGGTGCGAATGCCCCGGCGACGCCATTGCCGCAATCGACAGCGATCCTGAGCGGCCGCGCGAGGCGCACGTCGCTTGCGACGCGATCGCGGTACGCCTCCGCGATGTCGGCCGTGCGATACGTTCCTGCGCCCGACGCGAGCTTGCCCGCTTCGATGCGCGCGCGAATGTCCTGGATGTCGTCGCCGGAGAGCGTAATCCCGTCGACGACCATCTTGAGCCCGTTGTAGTCGGGAGGATTGTGGCTTCCCGTCACCATCACGCTCGAGTGCGTGCCGAGGTGATTCGCGGCGAAGTACGACATCGGCGTCGTCACCATCCCGACGTCGATCACGTCTGCGCCCGCCGCGCGGATACCCTCGGCCACGGCGGCGGCGAGCTCGGGGCCGGACAACCGCCCGTCGCGGCCGACGACAAGCGCGTCGCGGCCCTTCTCGCGCGCGAGCGTGCCGAGCGTCTGGCCGATCGCGCGGACGATGGGCGGCGTGAGTGTCCTGCCGACGACGCCGCGAATGTCGTAGG
>DASSGI010000331.1:0-6806 GCA_035857655.1 Casimicrobiaceae bacterium
GAGACGTGCCCGTCACGCCCGTGATCATCAAGAAAGCCACCCTGGAGCAATGACACCATGACCAAGTACGTGAAGATGACCACGAGCGCGGGCGACCTGCGCATCGAGCTCGATGACGAGAAGGCGCCGGTCTCGGTCGCGAACTTCCTTTCGTATGTGAACAAGGGATTCTTCGACGGCACGATCTTCCACCGCGTGATCAAGAACTTCATGATCCAGGGCGGCGGCTTCGAGCCCGGCATGAAGCAGAAGCCCACCGATGCGACCATCCAGAACGAGGCCAAGAACGGCCTGAAGAACGACAAGTACACGCTGGCCATGGCGCGCACGTCGGATCCGCATTCGGCCACCGCGCAGTTCTTCATCAACGTCGCCGACAACGATTTCCTCGACCACAAGGGTCCGAGCCCGCAGGGCTGGGGCTACTGCGTGTTCGGACGCGTGACCGCCGGGCAGGACGTCGTCGACAAGATCAAGGGCGTGGCGACGGCCAACAGCGGCTTCCACCAGAACGTTCCGAAGGATGACGTGGTGATCAAGCGCGCCGAGGAGGTCTGATAAAGCCCACGCTGTTCCTTTCCGACCTGCATCTCGCGCCGGCGCGTCCGGCGCTGGTCGAATCGTTCGACGCGTTCTGCGCGGGACCGGCCCGCGACGCGGCCGGCGTGTACTTCCTCGGTGACCTGTTCGACGCGTGGATCGGCGACGACCAGCTCCGTGAGCCTCTCGCGGAGCGCGTCGCGACCGGCATGCGCGGCGTCGCGAACGCCGGCGTTCCGGTCGGCGTGATGGTCGGCAATCGCGATTTCCTCCTGGGCGAGCGCTTCACCGGGATCGCCGGCGCGACGCTGCTGCCCGAGCAGGTCGTGATCAACCTCGCCGGGACGCCGACGCTGCTTCTTCACGGCGACGAGCTCTGCACCGCCGACCTCGAATATCAGCGTTATCGCCGCGTCGCGCGCAATCCGCGTTATCAGCGAACGTTTCTCGCATTCCCGTACGTGGTGCGCCGCGGCGTCGCAGGCCTGATGCGGCGCAGGAGCAAGATCGCCTCGGCGGTCAAGCCCGAGTCGATCATGGACGTCGAGCATCGCGCCGTCGAAGCCGCGTTCCGCGAAGCGAACGTCACGCGGATCATCCACGGGCACACGCATCGCCCCGCACACCATCACTTCGAGGTCGACGGGCGCGACTGCGAGCGCTGGGTCCTGGCTGACTGGTACACGCACGGCAGCTACCTCGAGTTCGACGAAAAAGGCGGCCGCACGCGCGACATCTGAGCAATGGAGAAACCCATGCGACGCTCTTTGCTGGTGACGCTGATCCTGGTCGCGGCGTTGGTGCTGGGATCCTGTGCGAGCCTGCCGGGCCGCGATCCGCTTCAGGTGAGCGTCGCGGACATCGAACCCCTGCCGGGCGGAGGCATGGAATTGCGGATGCTGGTAAAGCTTCGAGTCCAGAATCCCAACGATGTGCCGGTCGAATACAACGGCGTCTATGTGAAGCTCGATGTTCAGGACACGACGTTCGCGACCGGCGTCAGCGACGAGCATGGCAGCATCCCGCGCTACGGCGAATCGATCATCGGCGTCCGGGTCACGGCATCGGTGCTGCGCGCAGCGGTCAATGCATTCGGCATCCTGAGCGGAAAGCCGGTCGACAGGATCATCTACAAGCTCGAGGGCAAGATCGACGGTCCGGTGTTCACGTCATTCAGATTCAAATCGCAGGGCGAATTTTCGCTTGCGAGCGTGATCGCCCAGTGAGCGGACGGCGCGCGAGATCGGCGCTCGCGCTTCCGTATCCACGCTCCGCGCCTACTTCAGCGCCTGCTCGAAGTCGCCGATCAGGTCGTCGCGATCCTCGATCCCGACCGAAACGCGGATCAGCGAGTCGGCGATCCCCATCTCCTTCCGTCGCGCGGGACCCATCTCCCAGAAGATCGTGTGCGCGACCGGGATCGCGAGTGTGCGGTTGTCGCCGAGATTCGACGACGAGACGACGATCTCGAGGCGATTGAGGAACTCGAAGCAATCGATCCCGTCGGCGAGCTCGAACGAAAAAAGTCCGCCGAACGCGCCGAACAGCGATTTCGCGAGCTCGTGCTGCGGGTGCGACGTGAGCCCCGGATAGTAGACGGCGCGTACTTTGGCATGAGTTGCGAGATAGGTTGCGAGCGCCTGCGCGTTCGCGCAGACGCGTTCGATCCGCAGCGCGAGCGTCTCGGCGCCGGCCGCGATGTGATGCGCGTCGGTCGCCGCGAGCGTGCCGCCCCAGTCGCGCAGCCCCTTCTTGCGGATCTGCTGGATGCCCCAGACCTTCTGCGGCAGCGCCTTGTAGTTGTCGGCGATGTTGGGAAACCGCGTCCAGTCGAAGAGGCCCGTATCGGTGATGCTGCCCGCGAGCGCGTTGCCGTGGCCGCCGATGTACTTGGTGAGCGCATTGACGATCAGCCCCGCTCCAACTGTCTTGGGGCGGAAGAGCGCGGGCGAGGTCATCGTGTTGTCGACGATGTAGAGGATGCCGCGGTCGGCGCAAAGCTTGCCGATCCGCGCAAGGTCGGCGACCTGCGTGCGCGGATTCGCGATCGTCTCGACGAAGACGAGCCGTGTCGAGGCTTTCAGCGCACGCTCGACGCTCGCAGCGTCGGTCGCGTCGACAAACGTGACATCGGCGCCATGCGCCGCGAGCGTGCCGAACAGGCTCACGGTGTTGCCGAACAGGAACTGACTGGCGACGACGTGGTCGCCCTGGCGCAGCAGTGAAAGCATCACGGCGCCGATCGCCGCCATGCCCGTCGCGAAGCATATGGTCGCGACGCCGTCCTCCATCTTCGTGATCTTCGCCTCGAGCGCCGCCGCGGTCGGATTGCCCTGACGGCCATAGGAATAGCCTTGCGCTCGCCCCTGGAACACTGCGGCAAGATCGCGGGCGTCCTCGTACCCGTACGCGACCGACAGGTGCAGCGGCTTGTGCAGCGCGCCGTGCTCGACGCCGCCTTCCTCGTCGGAATGAAGGATCGCGGTGGTGAAGCCGCGCGGTCTTGAAGCGCTCATGGGAACCTCGAAAAAGCAAAAACCCGTTCGACATCCGCCGAACGGGTTTGGTGGCTGCGCTGTCGTGCTCCGGGACGCGGCCCAACCTCGCTTTAGCGGAATTTGTTACGCGCCCGCAAGCTGTGGCTCAAATCGGCGCGTACACGGACTGTAGCTGTCTCCGGCGTCGATTGTCAAACCCAGGGATCGGCGGCGAGCTCGACGAAGGCGCGCGCCCATGCCGATCGGCAGGCGCACTATCCGGTCGGAAGAGCGCTGCGGCTGTCCTACACGAGGTTCGGACTTCGGTGGATGGTGCGCGATATCGGGTGCAGCCGACGATCTTCTTTCCCGAGACTTGGAAAGGACCGCGTTGAGCCCGGATCGCCCGATCGTGCTGCTGCTCGATGTCGACAACACGTTGCTCGACAACGACCGTTTCGGCGCCGATCTCGCCGCACGCCTCGATGCGCTTTTCGGTGTCGTGCAACGCGATCGCTACTGGGACTTGTACGCGCGACTGAAGGAAGAGGTTTCGTACGCCGACTACCTCGGGGCGCTGCAGCGATTCCGAGTCGGCCTCGAGGACGATCCGCGTCTGCTGCAGATGTCGTCGTTTCTTCTCGATTATCCGTTCGCGGAGCGGCTGTATCCGCGAGCGCTGGACGTCGTCGCCCGCCTCGCAACCCTCGGAATGCCGGTGATCCTCTCCGACGGTGACATCGTGTTCCAGCCGCGGAAGATCCAGCGCTCGGGCCTCTGGAATGCCGTTTCCGGCCGCGTGCTGGTCGAAGTTCACAAGGAGCGTGCGCTCGACGGAATGCGGAGGCTCTATCCGGCACGGCACTACGCGATGATCGATGACAAGCCGCAGGTGCTCGCGCGGATGAAGATGGCGATGGGCAGCGAATTGACGACGGTGTTCGTGCGCCAGGGACACTATGCAGCCGAAGCGGCGAGCTCGCCGCCTTTCCCACCGCCGGACGTCGAGGTCGAATCCATCGCGGCTCTCCTCGATTTCGACCGTCGCGAATTTCTCGGTTGCGAATCGAACCCTCGCGTCACCGACGCACAGGAGCTCACATGAACAGGACTCAGGAACTCCATGACTTGGGCCAAAGTCTCTGGCTCGACAGCATCAACCGCGAAATCCTGGACGACGGCACGCTCGAGCGTTACATCGACGATTCCTCGATTACCGGCCTCACGTCCAACCCGACGATCTTCGACGAAGCGATCGGCAACGGCACTGCGTACGACGACGAGATTCGCGCGAAGTCCCAAGCCGGCGCACGCATCGAAGCGCTGTTCGTCGAGCTCGCGCTCGAAGACCTGCGTCGCGCCGCCGATCTGTTTCGCCCTGCCTTCGACGCCACCGACGGGATCGACGGGTGGGTGTCGATGGAAGTCTCGCCGCTCCTCGCGAACAACACGAGCGCGAGCATCGAAGCCGCCGCCCGGATTCACGAGCAGGCGAAGCGGCCCAATCTGTACGTCAAGATACCGGGCACACCGGAGGGCATCCCGGCCATCGAGGAGTCGATATTCGCCGGCGTGCCGATCAACGTGACGCTCCTCTTCTCGCGCGATCAGTACGTCGCGGCGGCTCAGGCATACATTCGAGGCACCGCCCGACGCATCGCCGCCGGCCTGGATCCGAACGTGAGCTCCGTCGCGTCGCTGTTCGTCAGCCGCTGGGACAAGGCGGTGCACGACAAGGTGCCGGCCGAGCTGCGCAATCGCCTCGGCATTGCGGTCGCGCGCCAGACGTACCGCGCGTATCGCGAGGTTCTCGCGTCTGCCCGCTGGCAGCAGCTCGCGCTGTCGGGCGCGCGCCCGCAGCGCTTGCTATGGGCCAGCACGGGAACGAAGGACTCGAATGCGTCCGATACGCTGTACATCGAGGCGCTCGCGGCGCCGGATACGATCAACACGATACCGGAGAAGACGCTGCGCGCCTTCGCCGCGCATGGCAAGATCGGCGAATTGTTGCCCGAGGTCGGCGGCGATGCCGAGTCGGAGATCGGACGCTTTCGCCAGTCCGGAATCGATATCGAAGCGCTCGCGGTCCAATTGCAGCAGGACGGGACAAAGCAGTTCGAGAAGTCATGGAACCAGCTGATGCGAAGGATCGCCGACAAGAGCAACGCGCTCGCCCCGGTTGCGTGACGCCCATGACCGAATCGGCGCACGGCGCTTCCGGGATGACATGAGTGCGGAGATCAACCGGCTCGCCGGGCAGCCCGCCGGCGACGCGCAGCTCGTCGACGTCGCGAAGCTCGTCGCCGCGTACCACGATCTGCAGCCCGATCCCGCGGGTGCCGCGCAGCGCGTCGCGTTCGGCACGTCGGGCCACCGTGGCACATCGTTCGACCGGAGCTTCAACGAAGCGCACGTCCTGGCGATCACCCAGGCCATCTGCCTGTACCGACGCGAAAACGAAATCGACGGCCCGCTGTTCATCGGCATCGACACGCACGCGCTGTCGCAACCCGCGTTCGAAAGCGCACTCGAAGTCCTCGCTGCGAACGGCGTCGAAACGCTGATCGCGAAAGACGGCGAATACACGCCGACGCCCGCCGTTTCGCATGCCATCCTTGGCTACAATCGCAACCGAACCGCCAGTCTCGCCGACGGCATCGTCGTAACGCCGTCGCACAACCCTCCGGACAACGGCGGCTTCAAGTACAACCCGCCGAACGGCGGTCCGGCCGATTCGCTGACCACCGGATGGATCGAGAAGAAGGCGAACGGGCTTCTCGAAGCGCGTCTCGATGGCGTCCAACGGATGCCGATCAATCGCGCGCGCCGTGCCGCGACGACGCGGGAACACGATTTCCTGAGCGCCTATGTCGACGACCTTCGCAATGTCATCGATTTCGACGTGATTCGCGCGTCCGGCCTGCGAATGGGCGTCGATCCGCTCGGCGGCGCCGGCGTCCGCTATTGGGGACGCATTGCGGAGCGCTACGGCGTCGATCTCACCGTCGTGAGCGAGGACGTCGATCCGACCTTTCGCTTCATGACGCTCGACTGGGACGGGCGGATCCGGATGGATCCGTCGTCGGCCTATGCGATGCGGCGTCTCATCGCGCTGAAGGACCGCTACGACGTCGCGTTCGCGTGTGACACCGACCATGATCGTCACGGCATCGTCACGCCTTCGAAAGGATTGATGCCGTCGAACCATTACCTGACCGTGGCCGCGGACTACCTGCTGCGCAATCGCAACCGCTGGCAAGCAAACGCTGCGGTCGCCAAGACGGTGGTGACGACCGCGATGATCGATCGCGTCGTCGCGCGCCTCGGCCGCAAGCTCTATGAAGCGCCCGTGGGGTTCAAATGGTTCGTCGACGGGCTGCTCGACGGGTCGCTCGCGTTCGCATGCGAGGAAAGCGCCGGAGCGTCGTTCTGCCGCATCGACGGAACCGTGTGGACGACCGACAAGGACGGCATCGTGCCCTCGCTCCTGGCGGCCGAGATGACCGCCCGCTCACGACGCGACCCGGGCGCGCTGTACGACGATCTGACCCGCGAGCTCGGCAATCCTGCCGGTGACCGCGTCGACGCATCGGCCACGCCGGAGCAAAAGCAGAAGCTCGCGAAGCTCGCGGCGAAGGATGTTCGCATCAGCGAGCTTGTCGGGGAGGCCGTCGATCGGATCATCGACAAGGCGCCTGGCAACGACGCGCCGATCGGCGGCATCAAGGCGATCGCCGCCGACGCGTGGTTCGCGGCACGCCCCTCTGGCACCGAAGCGATCTACAAGAT
>DASSGI010000332.1:0-3937 GCA_035857655.1 Casimicrobiaceae bacterium
AGCGGCACCAGACACGAGTTGACCAGCTGTCCGTCGACGAGCACCGTGCACGCACCGCACTCGCCTTCGCCGCAGCCCTCCTTCGTCCCTGTTAGACCGCAGTGCTCGCGGACGGCGTCGAGCAGCCGCGTCATCGGATGCGCGTCGACGCGGATGCGCGTGCCGTTCAGCGTGAACTGCATGACATCAGTTTCTCTGGGGTCGCCGGAATCTCCTGAAGCGGAAACCCTGCGTGGCGCAGCGCATTGACGACAGCGGGCGCCGGGCCGTCGATCGGCATCTCGCCGACGCCTTTCGCGCCAAACGGTCCGTGCTCGTACGGGCGTTCGAGCATGACGATATCCATGTCGGGCGTGTCGAGCGTCGTGGGCACGATGTAGTTCGTGAAAGTGTTGTTCGCCATCCGGCCGTCGCGCATGACGACGTCTTCAAGAAGGGCCCAGCCAAGTCCCTGCGCGCTGCCACCCTCGATTTGCCCAAGCGCCAGCACGGGGTGAATCGCCTTCCCGATTTCGTGGACGCTCGTGAACTTCACCGGCGTCACCTGCCACGTCACCGGATCGACTTCGACTTCGACCACATCGCATGCCCAGCCGAAGCTGCCGTACGCGTCACCGCGATACTGCGCGTCGTCCCACACCATGCCCGCGGGACGCTCGTACTGCTTTGTCACGACGAGGTCACCGAACCGCTTGACGTACTCGCGTGGTGTCAGCTTTCCGAGCCGTGCACGCATGTCCTCGGCCGCGCGCTGCAGGATTCTGCCGACGATCATGCACGTCCTCGATGCGACCGTTGGACCGCTGTCCGGCACGTCGCCGGTGTCTGCGTCGTTGACGGCCACCTCCTCGTACGGGACGCCGAGCGTGTCCGCGACGATCTGCGCGAGCATCGTCCGCGTCCCCTGGCCGATTTCCGTACTCGCGACGAGGATCGTCACGCCGTTTCGGGTGAGCGCGAGCGAGGCTTTCGACGCAAGCTTGACCTCGCCGATGCCGGTGAATCCCGACCCGTGAAAGAAGAGCGACAGGCCGATGCCGCGGTTCGTGCCGGCGAGCTTCCTGCGCCGTTCGGTGAACTTCGTGCGCTTGACCGCTTCGCGAAGGACTTCGCGCGCGCTGCAATCGGGTCCGAGCTTCTGTCCTGTGGCCGTCGTATCTCCCGGCCGCAGCGCATTCTTCTCGCGAAGCTTCACGGGATCGATCTTCAGTTGCTCGGCGATGCGATCCATGTGAACTTCGACGGCAAACTGCGTTTGCGGCGCGCCGAAGCCTCGAAAGGCGCCGTTCGGGGGCGTGTTCGTCATCGTCGCACGGCCGCGGATGCGAACGTGGTCGCAGCGATACGGCCCCGACGCGTGGAGCACGCCGCGCGAGAGCACGACGGCGCTGAGCGTCGCGTACGCGCCGCCGTCGAGCAGTACGTCGATGTCCATCGCCGTGATTCGGCCGTCACGCGTCACGCCGGTACGATGACGAATCACGCCAGGATGTCGCTTCGTCGTCGCGAGCATGTCCTCGACGCGGTCGTACACGAGCTTCACGGGACGCCGCGCCTTGAGCGCCGCCAGGGCGGCGTGCCCGGCGATCATCGACGGATACTCTTCCTTGCCGCCGAAACCGCCGCCTGTTTCGGTCTGCACCACGCGAACGCGCTCGCCGCTGAACCCGAGCAGCACCATCAGCGCGCGATGCACGTAATAGGGACACTGCATCGAGCCGTACACCGTCACGCCGCGGCCGTCTTCGGCAGGCACGGCGAGGACGCCGTTCGGTTCGATGTATAGCTGCTCCTGCGAGCCGACGCGATACTCCCCTTCGATGACGCGATCGGCGTGCGCAAATCCTGTGTCGAGATCGCCCTTATCGATCGCGATGGCCTTGAAGGTGACGGAGGACGTTGCGGGATCGTAGTTGGGAGCGGTGGCGTTGTAGTCGATCCGGACGTCCGCGGCGAAGAGACGCCCGCGATCCTCGTGCGCGAGGATGAGGATCGGCTCGGCGACGTGCCGAATCACTCGCTCGGCGAGGCACGGCTGGTCGTCGTCGATCAGCGCGACGATGTTGCGACCGGGAACGTCGCGGTAGTCGACGATCGTGAAGCCGGTCGTGTCGAAACCGAACGCGATGTTCGCGATGGAGCCGGCGGGAATCGTCGAACGAATCGTGCGCGCGTGCAGCAGGCCGGGAAACGTCAGGTCGTCGATATAGCGTGCGGTTCCGCTGACCTTCGCGCGTCCTTCCTTGCGAAGGACGTTGCGACCGACCGCTCTGCGCATTCCGGATTATAGGCGCAGTCGCCTACAGCGACTGAAGCCGGCGGAGGATCAGACCGGCGCCTTTCGCGCGCGCATCCTTTTGCAGCGCGTTCGCTTCGGCGCGGACGGTGGACCGGCCTTCGAGTTGGTCAAGACGCAACAGGGCCGCTCGATACTCGAAGCCGGCCAACACCATCCCCGCTCGAGCGAGCACCGGTCTCTCGGCGATCAATCGCTCACGCGCGCGATCGGTCCGGCCCTGAGCGGCGTCGAGCTCCGCGTCCGTCAGGATGAACAGCTCGCGGAGGTCGATCTCTTCGACTTTCTCGGCGAGGGCGCGGACAGCGGCCAGCTCGCGACTTGCCGGTTCGGTCTGGCCCGACGCCAGCTGCGCGCGGGCCAGCAGCACGGCCACGGTGATGTGGGTCGCCGGATCGACTCCGCTCTCGAGCGCCGATTCGATGTCCTGTGCCTCGCGGGCCGCCTCGGCCGTATGGCCCTCTTCGAGTGCGACCATGGCGAGCGCGAGGCGGCTCTCGAACACCGTACGCGTCTCTTTCATCTCCCGGCGAATCGTCAGCGCCTGCTCGTGAAACTTGCGAGCCGCAGCGAGATCGCCAGATGCCAGCGCGATCTCGCCCAGCTGGAACAACGCCATCGTCTCGGCCGGTTTCAGACGCATGTCACGCGCGAGCGCCAGTGCCGTCTCTTCGGTGCGTCGCGCGCGATCGATTTCGCCTTGTGCGAGCTGCACCATGCCCAGTTCCAGGCGTCCTGCGACAGTGCCGCGCTTGTCGCCAAGTTGCTCGCGCGTCGCCAGCGACTCTTCGTAGGCCGCTCGCGCGGCTGACAAGTTGCCTAGGAATCGATCGACGATGGCCAGGTTGTGCAGCGCACGCACCTGGCCGCGGCGGTCGTCGATCTCGCGGGCGATAGCAAGGGACTGCTGGTAGTACGTCGCCGCCTCTCGATAGCGGTCCTGCTGGAACAGCACGACGCCGATGCTGCTAAGTGATAGCGCCGTTCCAGCCTGATCGGCGATCTCACGTCGAATCGCGAGCGCGCGCTCGTGAATCTGCCGGGCTTCGTCGAAACGCCGCTCGTCCTTGAGAAGAATCCCGAGGTTGTTGAGTGCGGCCGACATCGCGCGTCGATCGCCGATCTCCTCGCTCACAGATAACGCCTGGCGGTACATGCGCTCCGAGCGCGGCAGATCCTGCTGATCGGACAGCACGCTGGCGAGACTGTTCAACGCCGTCGCCGCGCTGGCGCGGTCGCCCGCCTCGAGAAACATCTGTTGGGCCTGATCGAGCGCCTGCTGCGCCGGGCCAAACTGTCCGCGGTTGTAGTAGCTCCGCCCTTCGAGCAGACGTGTTCGCGCAAGGACGAGCCGGGCGCCGCTCGCTTCGGCGTGCCGCACTGCCTGCTGGATCGCCACTGACTCGCGCTGGTAATCGCCCATGGCGCTGTTGGCTTGAACTTCCTCGAGATCGATTCGAGGATCTTGATTGTCGGGCGCACGCAGTTCACGGAGCGCCGCCACGGTTTTGAGCGCTTCTTTCGGCTGCCCCGCTGCCGTTTGCGACGCGGCCAGATGCAGCCCGTACTCGATGTTGTCCGAGAAGAACCCCCACAACGTTCGATACGTATCGACCGCGTTCGGCCACTTGCGCTGGACTT
>DASSGI010000333.1:0-8136 GCA_035857655.1 Casimicrobiaceae bacterium
TGCGCGCGCGGTGCTCGACGGTCCGATCGGTCAGGAGATGCTGCAGAAGTTCCCGCCGAAAGGGATCCAGGCGCTCGCCTGGGGCGAGAACGGCTTCCGACACATGACCAACAGCAAGCACCCGGTGAACACGCCCGACGATTTGAAGGGCCTCAAGATGCGGACGATGGAAAATCCTGTCCACATCCAGGCGTACAAGGCCTTCGGCATCATCCCGACGCCGATGGCGTTCACCGAGGTGTTCACTGCGCTCCAGCAGGGCACCGTCGACGGACAGGAGAATCCGCTGTCGGTGATCACCGCGGCGAAGTTCGATCAGGTGCAGAAGAACCTGACGCTCACCGGGCACGTCTACTCTCCCGCGCTGATCCTCATGAGCAAGGCGCAGTGGGACAAGCTGTCCGCCGCCGACAAGCAGGCGTTCATGGAAGCGGCGAAGGAAGCGGTCAAGGCCAACCGCGCGCGCATCGACGAGGACGAGCGCAAGGCGGTCGCCGATCTGCGCGCGAAAGGGATCAAGGCGCTCGCGTGGGGGGAGAACGGCTTTCGTCACATGACCAACAACAAGCATCCGGTCAACGCGCCCGACGATTTGAAGGGGCTCAAGATGCGCACGATGGAGAACCCGATCCACATCGAGGCGTACAAGCAGTTCGGCATCCTGCCCACGCCGATGGCGTTCACCGAGGTGTTCACCGCGCTGCAGCAGGGCACCGTCGACGGACAGGAGAATCCGCTGTCGGTCATCACTGCGGCGAAGCTCGATCAGGTGCAGAAGAACCTCACGTTGACCGGCCACGTCTATTCGCCGGCCATCATCCTGATGAACAAGGCGCAGTGGGACAAGCTGTCGGCCGCCGACAAGCAGGCGTTCCTCGACGCCGCGAAGGAAGCGGTGAAGGCGAACCGCGCGCGCATCGACGAGGACGAGAGAAAGGCGGTTGCCGATCTGCGGGCGAAGGGAATGGCGGTCGTCGAAAAGGTCGACAAGGCGAAGTTCCAGGCGGCGCTCGCGCCCGTTTATGTCGACTTCGGCAAGAAGTTCGGCCAGGACAACATCGACCGGATCAAGAACTACAAGTGACGATCCGGACCATCGCCTGCACGACGTCTATTTCGCGCGGGGTAGTGCGAGCGTGAACGTCACGCCGTTGCCGGTGTTGGCGGCGCTGATCGTTCCTCCCATCTTGATCATGTAAGTCCTCGCGACGAACAGCCCCTGGCCGCGATGTTCGCGGGACGCTGCCGCGTTGGGATCCGAGACGCCGTACTCGAAGATCCGGTCGAGGACCGCCGCGTCGATCGCAGGTCCTTCATTGTGGATCGCGATCATCGCCGTGCTGTCGACGCAGGTCAGCGTCACGGTGATCGCCGTTCCGCCGTTCCGGTAGCGGTCGGCATTGCGCAGGATGTGCGTGATCGCGTCTTCGAGCGAGTACTCGTCGGCTCGGGCCAGCACCGGGTCCGACAGCGGCGCGTACCGGACGTTCTCGATTCCGGCGAAGTGCGCGTTCGCCGCGACCTTTCGCAGGAATTCGTTGAGATCGATCGCATCGACCTGCAACGTTGCCGCTTCGATGGCCTCGCTCGGCGAGGCGGTCCCGTACAGCGCGCGCATCGCGAGCTGCATCCGCTGGACGTAGCGGTGGCTCGCGTCTTCCGGGCTGCCGTGCAGAACCATCAGCGACTGCAGCGGTGACATGATTTCGTGGCCGACGGCGTGCCACATGTCTCGCTCCTGCTCGGCGCGAATGTGCTCGCGCTTGACGTCGTCCTTCACTCGCTGCAACAGGTCCGACAGGCCGCCGGCGAGGATCCCGAGCTCGTCGGAGCCCCGGAGGTCCGACACATCCAGATCCGCGATGCGCTTGTCGACCTGCGGATCGTGCACGTTGTAGGAAACGGCTGCGGCACGCTTCGTCAATACCGCGATCCGGTGGATGAGGCCGACCTCGATGACGATCCACGCGAACGCGATCGCCGCCAGCATCGCTCCGACGAACCAGGACAGGCGCGTCGCGACGACGCCGAGATTGCGCTCGACGCTCCGTACATCACCGGTCAGCGTGACTTCATAGCTGCCGACCGGCGTCGCGATGACCTCTCGTCTCTCGAGCGGCGCATCGTAGCCCTCGACCGGAAGGCGCCGAATCATTTCGACGAGCCACGGCAGCGGCGCGTCGCCGGAGCCTTCGGCGCCCTTGCGCACCATGAGCTCCTGGGGCGCGCCGCCCAACTTGCGGATCGCCATCGTCTCGCCGGGAAGGAGATCCAACGTCAGGTCTTCGAGCGACACCGGCAACGTCGGATTTTCCGCATTGCTGTCGAACAGCGGCCGCTCGCTGCCGGGCGCCAGAACCTCCATGCGCACGAGGACCTGATCGAGGTCGGGCGGCGGCCACACGGGACGGTCTTGCTGGAACAACGCTTCCCGGAACGCATCGACCGGCAGCCGGATCGAGAAGAATGAGCGTTTAGGGCAATCGGCCTCGCTGCTCGCTTCGTCGATGCAACGCCCGCTTTGCCACAACCAGCCGCGAAAATCGCGGACAGGCTTGGCGTCGACGGCGAGCCAGTCGCCACCGTCATCGCTGAACCCTGTGAGCCGTCCGCGCACACCGGACGCCCGACTGACGCCGAGGAGCTCGAACGGCGCGATCCAGCGCGTCGTCTCGCCACGCATGTCCAGCGTGATCCGGGCGCGGTGCACGAGAGCGAGATCGAGCACTCCGCGCTCGCGCGGCACGAGAGCGCCGCTTGCAAAGCTGCCGACGAGGTAGATGAATCCGCCGGCATAGGCGTTGTTGCCGATCGCGACGCAGATCGAGCTTCCGTCCGGATACTGGACCGAGCATCCGGCCATTTCGACGGCGTTTTGCGCCTTGTTCTGGTCGTCAAAATCGATCGCCGCGTACGGCAGGACGAACGGGCGCAGCGGAGTCGCGTTCTCGCTGCGCTTCGAGGGATTCAGCAGCGCGAGCTGGCCGGCCGGGTGGCGCAGCCTCGCTACGATCTCCGCTTGCGTCTTGGCGAAGCTCTGCTCGTAGCTTTGATAGCTGCGCTGCTTCTCCTCCTTGAGCAACGCCAGCGCGAGCATCAACGTCGCCAGCACGAGCAGGACGAACACGCCGCGAAAGAAGATCCGGCGGCGAAAGGACGCAAGCCCCAGCCTGGGAACGACGAGCTTCGGCATGTGAACGGGCAGCGCCGTTAACGCCCGGCCCGTGGCGGCTCGCCGTGCTCGAACCAGCGGAATCCGCGCATCGGCACGTTTTCGATCGCGTCGAACTCCGGATCGATTTCGCGGAATGCATCGCGAATCGTGCTGACGTGCTTGCGGACGTTGTCGCGATTGCGCCCGCTCTTCACGACGTCGAACAGCTCGTCGTACGAGACCACCTGTCCGCGACGCTCGTAGAGCGTGGCGAGGATGCGTTGCGCGGTGAGCGGCAGGTTGATTCGCTTCCCACGCCACGTCGGTGTTCTCTGCCGCAGCGGATCGAGCACGAGCTCGTCGGCGGCCGATGCTGCCGTGTCGGGCGCGGCCGCCCGCCTCGCTTTCGCCGCACGCAGGATGTCGAGAAACGTCTCGACGAAATCCGGTTCGGCGAACGTCGTCTTCTGCAGGTAGTCCCACGCCTCGAGCGCCTTCATGATTCCGCGGTAGATCGCTGCCGGCATCGCCGATACCACGAGCACCGGCGTGCCCTGGTCCAGCTTGTTGATCGCGTTGATGATCGCCACGCCCGCGTTGCGCTCCCTGCCGAGCTCGATGTCGAGCACGACCACGTCATAGCTCTCCCGCGCGAGCGCCGCTTCCGCATCGTCGCGGTTGTACCACTGGTCGATCTCGATTCCGCTTCGCGCTGCGCGAATCCAGTCGGCGAGTTGATTGCTGGTCGGCGCGTCGTCTTCGATGATGGCCACTCGCGTCATCCAATCACTCCGTTTTACGCCTCGCTCGCCGTTCCGGTCACGCCTCATTCGGCGCATCGTCGCGACGACTCGACGGGATTATAGGTTCGGCTGCGAGAGCCCGGTGTGAGCGTTTCTTCCGGTCCCGGAAGACACGCTTCCGTCGAATGACGACATTCGCGGGCGAGCAGCATTGCTGCTTCCGCGCGGCCCGACGAACAATCGCGTCACGGGGAACGTGCAAGGCGACACCGGACCCGCTGGCAAGCAACGAACCGCGACGAGGAGAGCTCCAAGATGCTGCTGAACCGTTTGAAGGAACTGATCAGGTCGATTCGCGACCGATTCTCGAGCCAAGCCAACGACGAGCCGGCGCCGAGTCAAGGGCGTACGGCGGTCGCGAGGCTGCGCCTCAGCGAACCGCGGACACGGCGAACGCTCCTGGCGCTGGCGGGGCTCGCGATCGTCGGCTACGTCCTCTACAGCGCGCCACCGATACGGACCGTCGAACGCGGCGAATTGGCTGTTCGAACCAATCTGCTGACCGGCAGCGTCAGCGAATGGCGCGACGGCAAGGTGTTCGTCATGCCCGGTCTGCACGAATTGAAAACGTACTCGCTGCGCGACCAGATATACCGCCCCGAGCAAGTGAGCCTCGCGCAGGGTCCTGCGCCGCTGCAATCGGTCGAAGGGCTGTCGCTTGGCGTCGACCTCGCGTTCCGCTATGGGTTCGATCCGGCGAAGGTCGCCGAAATGTCGAAGAACCTCCCCGACAACGTTAGCGGCGAAGTCGTCGAGCCGGCGGTGCAGGGCGTCATCTACAAGATCTTCGCCCGCTATACGGTCCGCGAGATCTTCTCGACGAAGCGCGTCGAAATTCAACAGGCGATCGAATCCGAGCTCGCGCCCAAGCTCGCCGCCGACGGCATCGTTCTGCGCGGCGTGCAGATGGGCAAGGTCGACCTGCCGCCCGACTATCGGCGCGGCATGGACGGCTTGCTCGTCGAGGAGCTCGCCACGGAGAAGATGCGCTACACGCTGGAGCTCAAGGGCAAGCGCGTCAAGGAGATGGAGCTCGACGGCGAGGCCGAGAAGGTTCGCCGCGAGAAGGCCGCCGAGGCGGCCGGGCGCGAGCAGGTCATCGCCGCGAAGTCACAGGAAGAAGCGATGAAGCACGTGCTGCCGTTCAAGCAGCGCCAGATCGAGCAGCGGCAGCTCGAAGCCGAAGCCGAGAAAGCCGCGCGTATCCGCAACGCCGAGGGAAGCGCGCAGGCTCGCCGCATCGAAGCGACCGGCGAAGCCGACGCGCGCCAGAAGCTCGCCGACGCCGAGGCGTATCGGCTCGACCGCGTAGGGCGGGCCAACGCCGAGCAGATGCAGCGCGAAGGTGCGCTCATCACTCAGCATCCGCTGCTCATCCAGAAGACGCTCGCCGACAAGCTGTCGGACAAGATCCAGGTGATCGTCGCGCCGCCCGCTGCCGATGGCGGCTTCATCGGAGCTCCTCTGCTGGGCCGGCAGCCGCGCAACGGCGAAGACACCCGGCAGGCCGTCGCAGGGCGCTGAATCATGCTGCGCATCGCTTTGCACCTGGTCGCCCACCTTGCATGGATGCTGACCGCCCTCATCCTGCTCGTCGTCGCGCTCGCCAGTCTCGCGAACGCCGCGCCGTTGCCGGTCGTGATCGTCATGCAGGACCGCGCAGTGCTCCGGGCGGCCCCACGCGACTCGGGTCAGGAGCAGGCTCTCCTCTGGCAGGGCGAGACCGTCGAAGTCCGCGGCGAGCGGCTCGACTACCTGCAGATCTACGACCATCGGCGCGAGCGGGCGGGCTTCGTGCGCGCCAGCCAGGTTCGCCGCGTCGACGTCACGCCGGACGCGGCGCCCGAGCTGCTGTCCGTCGTGCGCTTTCTGCGCGACACCCCGGGCAGCGAAGCGCTCGGCATCGCGTTCGCAGCCGCCTACATCGAAGCGGCGCCGGCAGACGTGCTCGCGGGACCGGAAGGGATCGATGCGCTCGATGCGCTCGGCACGCTCGCGGATCGACTCGCTCGTCGCGCCTCGTCGGCAGCTCCGCGGACGAAGGCCGCCAGCGAGGCGCTCGCGGCGCACCTCGAAGCCGCGTCGCGTTACGGAGTCAATTTTGCGAGCTACGAGCGGGACGGACGGATCGTCATCTGCTACGACGGCGAGGCGCATCGCCGCGTGCTCGCGATGCCGTCGAGCGCCGAGCACCGCGCCCGTGCGGCGCTCGCGTTGACGCGGCCGGAATGCTTCGATCGGGAGCTGCGCCCTCTCGAGCGTTACCGCACCGATGTCTGGAGGGCGGAGGTGCTCGACCGTGTGGACGTGGCCAGGCTGAGCGGATACTCGAGGAACCGTATCGCGATGTCGCGCGCAAGCGTCTGGGCGAGCCTCGCCTACCAGCGGATGCGCATGGGCGAGAGCGCCACGGCGGCAGCGCAGCGCGCGCTTGCGGAGCTTGCCACCGTCGACAAGTCGCAACTGACGGACGATGACCGGGCTGCGTACAACGACGCCGCGATGCGCGTGGCGGCGTCGCGCTGGGGTGCCGCTCCGGCGGCCGCCGCAACGACCCGCAACCCGCAGATTGTCGCGACGCGCGCGCAGTCCGGCGAAACGTGCATCGAGCTGATCGAGATCAAAGGCGAGGCGCGAAAGGATCTCGCTCGTCGCTGCACGTACGGCATCGTCTGGACGAACTCAGTTTCGCTGAATCGCGAAGGAAATGCGTTGACGCTGGCTGTCCAGCCAATGGAGTCCTGGCGCGAGATCTGGGTCTTTCGCAAGGATGCCGGCGCGTGGACGATCAGCGTGCTGCCTCCCGCAGCGACGAGTCCGAATCTGGGCTACGTGGAATTCGCGGGCTGGGTTCCCGGCGGAAAGGAAATGCTGCTCGCACGCGAAGCGCGAGGCGACGGCAAGTACAGACGGAGCTTCGAGGTCGTGAGCCTGGACACGCTCGCGACCCTTCGGCAGGCAAGCGATCCGGCAGGCCTCTCGTCGTTCAAGCGCTGGCAGGACCCCGCGTGGAAACGCGATACGGTCAGCACGCGTTGATCGCGAGCAGGTGGCTCGCGCCCGCGATTCATCTCGATGCCGCGATTCGTCTCGCGCCGCGACTTTTTTGAAATCGCCGCTAGCGGTAGCCGAAAGCCGCGGGAAGCAGCGTGCTGATCGCGGGAACGACCGACAGCAGCACGAGCACGCCGATCTGCGCCCACATGAAAGGCCACAGCTCGCCGACCATCTTCGCGAGCGGGACGCGCGCGACGACGGACGTGACGAACAGCAATCCGCCGACCGGCGGCGTGATCATTCCCATCGTGAGGTTGACGATGACGATGATCGCGAACTGCAGGTCGTTGATACCGAGCGCGTGCGCGATCGGCGCCAGGATCGGAACGAGCACGACGATCCCGGGAAGCGGCTCGATGAAGATGCCGAAGGCGAGCAACAGCACGTTCACCGCGAACAGGAACGCAAGCGGCGACAGCTCCATCGCGACGATCCACGCCGTCAGATTCTGCGGAACGCGCGAGATCGTCAGCACCCACGCGAAAGCCGCCGACATCGCGACGATGATCAGGACGGACGCGGTCATCAGCGCCGAGCGCGAGAGGATCGCCGGCAGCATTCGCCATTCGAGCGAGCCATAGATCCACCGGCCGGCGGCGAGCGCATAGAACACCGCGACGACGCTCGCCTCGGTCGGCGTGAATGCGCCGGAGGCGATCCCGCCGAGGATCAGCACCGGCAGCACCAGCGCGGGGAGCGCCCGCCAGGTGTTGCGCAGGTAATCACGGAGCCCGAGCGTCGCCACGACGCCGCGGTAGTTCCGGCGCGTCGAAACGTAGTGATTGATCGCCGCCATCGCGATCGCGATCACGATTCCGGGAAGCACGCCGGCGATCAACAGCGCGACGAGGTTGATGTCGGGGTACGCAAGCGCGTAGATGATCATGCTGATCGACGGCGGGATGATCGGCCCGAGGATCGAGACGGCTGCCGTCAGCGCCGCAGCGTATTCGGCGTGGTAGCCGTCATTCTTCATCATGCGGATCATGATCGCGCCCGGACCGGCCGCGTCGGCGAGCGCGGAGCCGCTGATGCCCGAGAAGAACGTGATCGTCAGGATGTTCGTGTGTCCGAGGCCGCCGCGAAAGCGGCCGACGAACTGCGAGGCGAAGCGCAGCAGCA
>DASSGI010000334.1:0-2276 GCA_035857655.1 Casimicrobiaceae bacterium
CCTCGGCGGCAGACGGCAGGAAGTACACGGTGAGGCCGCGGACGACACCGACGATCACTGCCGCCGCCACGACGCCCCAGAACGAGCCCAGCCCGCCGATCACGACGACGACGAACGACGCGGTCAGGATGTCGGCGCCCATCGCCGGATGAACACCCGAGATCGGCGCGAGCAGGACGCCTGCGAGCGCGGCGAGCGCGACAGCCAGTGCGACGACGCTCGCCATGTACGGCGTCAGCGAGATGCCGAGCGCAGCGACCATGTCGGGATTCTGTACGCCGGCGCGGACGACGCGCCCGAACGGCGTTCGCCGCAGCAGCCACCACAGTCCGGCGACCACCCCGATCGCGATGGCGAGCATCAGCAACCTGTACTTCGAGTAGATGAAGTCGCCGACGAAGAATTGCCCGCGGAGCGCGGGCGGTATCGAGAACGGGATCGGCGAGGCGCCGAAGATCAACCGAAGCGCCTGCTCGGCGACCATCGCCAGGCCGAACGTGAACAGAAGTCCGAGCGCCGGGTCCTCGCGATAGAAGCGGCGGAAGAAGAAGCGCTCGACGACGAGCCCGATCAGCGCGACCGCGACCGGCGAAAGCACGAGCACGCCGCCGAACCCGAACGTATCGGCGAGCTTGACGGCGAAATACGCGCCGAGCGCGTAGAACGCGCCGTGCGCGAGGTTGACGAGCCCGCCGAGCGAGAAGATCAGCGTGAGCCCGAGCGCGATCAGCAGGTAGTACGCGCCGGCGAGCAGGCCGTTCAGGACCTGCTCGAGAACCTGGATCAGCACGAGGGCCGGCGCTGCGCCGAGCGTTTACGCCTGCGAGAGGCGGTTGCCGATCAAGCCGGCATCGTGCAGTTGTTCTCCTCACGCGTCGCGGCGAGCACTTCGAGGCTCTGGTTCGCGCCCGGCACCGGCGGCGACAACGTGAAGAGGTCCCACTTGTCCTTCACTTCGGCAGCCGGCTTGAACGTGATCGTGTACATCTCCTGCATCAGCTCGTGGTCCCAGTTGCGGTAGTAGCCCTCGCGCCCCTTCAGGATGTCGAACTTCGCGCCCTTCTCGAGGTGCTCGGCGATCTTCGTCGAGTCGGTCGACTTGATTTCGTTCATCACCTGCGCGACGATTTTCGTCGAGATGTAATCGCCCCAGGCCTGGTTCTCGGGCGGCTTGCCGTATCTCTTCACGAAGGTGTCGGTGAAGCGCTTCGACGACGGCGTATTCACCTGCGAGTCCCAGACGAGCGGCCAGGTCCCCAGCACGTTGCCCTTGCCCGCGCCCCATGCGACGGCCGTGTCGTAGCCGAAGCCCGCGACGGGGAACGGCAGACCGAACTCCAGATACTGCTTCATGAAGTTCGTGATCTGCGCGCCGGCGAGATTGGAGATGACGACGTCGGGCTTCGCGTTGCGAATCTTCAGCAGGAACGGGGAAAAATCCGCAACGTCGGTCGGCACGAGCTCGTCGGCGACGAACGTGGCGCCGTTGGCGGCCATGAAGCGCTTGGCGACCTTCAGCAAATCGTGGCCGAACGCGTAGTCGGCGGTGAGGCTGTACCACTTCTTGCCTTTCACCATCCCGTCGCGCAGCAATGCCTGACCTTCGGCGTTGACGTACATGCTGTTCGCCGCCTCGGTGTGGAACATGTACTTGTTGCAGGACTTGCCGCGGAGCTCGTCGGAATTGCAGCCCGTGTTGAAGTACAGAACGCGGTTGCGCTGCGAGACCTGCGCGATCGCGAGCCCCGACGCCGAGCTGATCTCGCCGATCAGGCAAGCGACCTTGTCGCGCTCGAGCAGCCGCTCGGCCTTCGTCGACGCCGTCTGCGGATTGACGCTGTCCTCGGCGATCAGCTCGATCTTGCGGCCCATCACGCCGCCGGAGGCGTTGATCTCGTCGACGGCGAGCGTGACGCCCATCACTGCGTATTCGCCCAGCGGCCCAAGGAACCCCGTCCGCGGCGTCAGGTGTCCGAAGCGGATCGCGTCGGCCTGGCCGCTGACGATCGCCGGAAATCCGAGACTCGAGAGCGCCGTCGCGGCCCCTGCCCCTTTCAACAACGCACGACGACGACGGCTGACCGGCGAACGGCTCATGGCTCCTCCTTGGATTTGGACAGGACGACTCGCGCGCGCTGGACTCGTTCTGGTCCATTGCCGGCGTGCGGGTAGCGACCGCAGTTATAATCCAAGCGCCCTCTGGTGTCCAACAACGAGTCACTGGAGGCGTGGAGCTTCCTCGCGGCGCATCCCAGCATCGAGATTCCCATGGACAT
>DASSGI010000335.1:0-4632 GCA_035857655.1 Casimicrobiaceae bacterium
AGCGCAATCCGCATACCGGCGTCGAGTGGGAGATCACGGCCGCCCACTTCTTCGAGCTCGAGGCGCTCGAGATCGAGCGGATTACGCGCCCCGAGCGCTACCTGCTGCTCGTTCGCGCCGGCGACGAGATACTCGACTGGCGCGCCTCGTCCGCGTTCTACGCGGGTGCGTTCCAGTACGTCGCCGGCGGGGGTGACCACGGCTGGGAAGATTTCGACGGCGAGGTCGCGGCGGTTCTGCGCTTTTGCATGCGAACTGAATAGGTGCGATCGAGCTGAGGCGGCGTGAGCGATCCGGCAGCATTCGAAGTCGCCGTCATCGGCGGCGGGCTCGTTGGCGCTGCCGTTGCATTCGGCCTGCGGTCCCTCGGAGCGAAACTTGTCGTTCTCGACGAAGCCGACGTCGCGCATCGCGCCGCGCGTGCCAACTTCGGCCTGATCTGGGTCCAGGGCAAGGGCGCAGGCCTTCCGCACTATTCGGCATGGACGCAAGCGTCCGCGGGCGAGTGGCCGAAGCTCGCGAACGAGCTTCTGCGCGAAACCGGTATCGACGTCGCGCTCGCGCAGCCGGGCGGGGTTCACGTCTGCCTTTCCCCGGGCGAGCTCGAGCGGCGCGCCGCAAAGCTCGATGCGCTCCAGCGGCAGCCCGGATTCCCCCGTTACTCCGTCGATGTCCTCGACCGCACGCAGCTTGCGTTGCGTCTCCCGGGACTCGGTCCGGAGATTGCCGGCGGGACGTACTGCTCGCTCGACGGTCATTGCAATCCGCTCAAGCTGCTGCGCGCACTGCACGCGGCGACGATTCGCGCCGGCGCGCTCTACCGCGCGGCTCATCCGGTCGCGAGAATTTCGCCGCGCAGCGCCGAGTTCGTTCTCGATACGCCGGGTGGAAGCATCAGCGCTGCCAAAGTCGTGCTCGCGGCCGGTCTCGGCAACGCCGCGCTTGCCCCGATGGTCGGGCTCGATGCACCGGTGCGCCCCAATCAGGGCCAGATCATCGTGCTCGAGCGGGTTCCGCGCTTTCTCGCGCTGCCGCTCGCGACGATCAGGCAGACCGACGTAGGAACGGTGCTGATCGGCGATTCGCAACAGGAGCGCGGCTTCGACGATTCGTGCGCGACCGACGTGGTCGCAGCGATGGCTGCGCGCGCGTTGCGCGTTTTTCCCGCGCTCGGCAATGCGCGCGTCGTGCGCGCGTGGTCCGGATTGCGCGTGATGACGCCCGACGGCTTTCCGCTCTACGAGCGATCGGCGGCGCACCCGGGAGCATTCGTTGCGGCCTGCCACAGCGGCGTGACGCTTGCCGCAGCGCATGCTTACTCGTTCGCGCCCGCGGTTGCCGCGGGTACGCTGCCGGAATCGTTCCGCCCATTCGGCGCGGCGCGATTCGATGCCCGCGCCGACCGGTCGATTCGATTGGTGTGAAGAGCGAAGCGCCCGGGCGATGAACGCCGCTTACGACGTTGCCGTGATCGGCGGCGGTCCCGCAGGGCTCGCGGCGGCAACGGTCGCGACCCGCTATGCGCTCGCGACCGTGTTGTTCGACGAGCAGTCTCGCCCCGGGGGGCAGCGTTACGGCGCGCGAACGGAAAACGACGGCGCGCGGGCGGCGAGCTCTGTGTTGCAATCACACGACGACGAGCTCGTCACAGCGTTCAGGCGCTCGGGCGCGACTGCCGTGTTCGACGCGACGGTCTGGATGGCGCGCAGCCGCGGCGACGGTTTGTTCGAGATCGGTGTCGCGCACGGTCCGCCCGGCGCAAGAGATGTCCGCCTCACGTCGGCGCGCGCGCTGATCGTCGCAACCGGCGCGATCGCCCGCCCGTTCCCTGTCCCCGGGGGAACGCTGCGCGGCGTCATGACTGCCGCCGATGCCGCTGCGCATCTTCGCGACGCGCAGAGCGAATCGAATCGTCGAATCGTGCTCGCGGGAACCGGCCTCCTTCTGTGGGAGCTCGCGGCCGAGTATCTCGAGGTCGGCGTGGCGCTCGAGGCGTTGGCGGTCACGACGCCGCGCGCGCAGCGCTGGCGCGCGCTCTCCGGCGTGTGGCGGGTCATTGCATCGCCGGATTTTCTTCGCGGTCTCGCGCTCGAGCAGCACGTGCGACGCCGCGTGCGCGTCATACGCAACGTGACGTCCATCGTTGCGCGCGGTGCGGGTCGCGTCGAGGCGCTGGAGCTCGAAACGGCGCGGGGCATCGAGGTGCTGCGCGCGGAGGCGCTCGTGCTGCACCAGGGGCTCGTTCCGGAGATGAACTTCGGCAGCGCGATCGGATGCGCGTACCGATGGAACGACGCGCAAGCGTGCTTCGAGCCCGTCGTCGATGCATGGGGCGGCAGCACGCTTGCCGGCGTATTCTTCGCCGGCGATGCAGCGGCAATTGCGGGAGCCGCAGCCGCGAAGGCGAGCGGCGAACTGACGGCGCTCGCAGTCGCCAACGCGCTCGGCCGCATCGATTCGAAGGCGCGCGACGGCGCAGCCGAGAAGCCTCGTGCGGCGCTGCGCCGTGCGTTGCGCGCCAGGGGCTTCAGCGACGTGCTGCATCGACCCGCCGACGTCTATCGGATTCCTCGCGGAGACACGATCGCATGTCGCTGTGAAAACGTGACTGCCGAACACGTGCTCGCGACGGTTCGTCAGGGCGCGAGCGGCCCGAATCAGGTGAAGGCATTCACGCGCTGCGGGATGGGTCCGTGCCAGGGTCGCGCGTGCGGCCTGACCGTCACCGAGCTCATCGCGCGCGAGAAAAAGGTTTCGCCGGCTGAGGTCGGTTACTTCCGGTTGCGCTGGCCGGTGAAGCCGATCGCGCTTCGCGAGCTTGCCGCGTTGCCGACCTCGGTGGAAGCGGAGCGCGCGGTTGCGCGCGACGCTGCGCTTTGAGACGCGCACGCGGCGTGGCGCTTCGAGGCGCGCATGCGGGCACGCGAGTGGATCGCGGTCGCGGGCCTTCGGCGTGTAAGATGATGCCGCTGTTTGCACACGCCGACGCGCGCCATTGATGCTTTCGCGCGCGGCAACGTTCATCGAATTGATTGGGGGGATCATGACCATCGCTCGCCGGAACCTGTCGACTCCACTTGCGCGACAACACGCACGCATTCCACTCGCGTTCGTTGTTGCCGCACTCGCAGCCGTCGGGCTCGCGTCCGCTGACGCATTCGGACAGGGTAAGGACGATCTGTGGGAAGTCACCAGCAAGATGGAAATGCCCGGCATGCCGATGGCGATGCCCGCGCAAACGCATCGTGTCTGCATCGCGAAGAACGGCAAGGACGACGCCTACATCCCGAAGCGGGATGGCTGCAGCCTTCAGGACAGCAAACGCGTGGGCAACAAGGTCACGTACAAGATGACATGCACGGGCAAGGATCCGATGACGATCGCGGGTGAAACGACGTTTGCTGCGAACAGCTACGACGGGCGAATGGCAATGAGCGGCAAGATGGACGGGCAGCAGATGCAAATGAGTCAAACGTACTCGGGCAAGCGCGTCGGCGATTGCACGGCGGCCAAGTGAGTCGGCGAAGGCATGCTGCGATGCAGCACGCCTTTTTACTGTCGCTCCGGTAAAATTTGGTCCGATGCCGCGGTCGTCCGCGGCGCGAAAAAGGTCAAGCTGTCAGCGCCTTGGCTGGGCCACGAGCTTGGTCGCCCTGCTGGCACGTCTCCTGCTCTCCAGGTGACACGACCGACTCTCACAAGGAGCATCGGAATGGATACCGCATTTGCCGCCGGCGCCGCGCCGGCCCTTCGCACCGCCGCCCCCTCTCCGTCGATCGCGCGCGAGCGCCGTTATGCGGCGCGCAATTACGATCCGCTGCCCGTCGTGCTGGCGACCGGCGACGGCTGCTGGCTATGGGACGAGCACGGGCGACGCTACCTCGACATGACGAGCGCCTATTCAGCGGTGAGCCATGGTCATGCCCATCCGCGAATCGTGCGTGCGCTCGTTGAACAGGCGCAACGGCTCGCCGTCACCTCGCGCGTGTTCCACAACGAATTGCTGCCCGCGTTCCTGCAGCGCGTCGTCGTGGCGACGGGACTCGATCGTGCGCTGCCGGCGAGCGGAGGCGCGGAATCCGTCGAGACCGCGCTCAAGGCTGCGCGCAAATGGGGTCACAAGATCAAGGGAATCGCAGCCGATCGCGCGGAGATCATCGTCTGCGCGAACAACTTCCACGGCCGCTCGATCACGATCGTCGGCTTCTCGTCGGAACCGCAGTATCGCGACGGCTTCGGGCCGTTCGCCCCGGGCTTCCGCCAGATTCCTTTCGGTGACGCCGACGCGCTCGCGCGCGCGATCGGGCCGCAGACCGCCGCATTCCTCGTCGAGCCTATTCAGGGCGAAGGCGGCATCGTCGTGCCGCCGGCCGGTTATCTCGCGCAATGTGCGCGCATCTGCCGCGAGCGCAACGTGCTGCTGATCTGCGACGAAATCCAGACCGGCATGGGACGCACCGGCAAGTTCCTCGCGTGCGATCACGAGAGCGTGAAGCCCGACGCCATCATCCTCGGCAAAGCGCTCGGCGGCGGTCTGCTGCCGGTGTCCGCGTTCGTAGCGACCGAGGACGTGATGCAGGTGTTCACGCCGGGCGATCACGGCAGCACGTTCGGCGGCAATCCGCTCGCGGC
>DASSGI010000336.1:0-2565 GCA_035857655.1 Casimicrobiaceae bacterium
AGAGCAGCCGACCGACGATCTGCCCGAAGCGGCCGAAGCCCGCGATGATCACCGGATTGCCCCGTTCGTCGATCGTGTCGGGCGCGCGCTGGTCCGTCGCCGCGCGCCAGGCGAGCAGTTTGTCGAACAGGAAGAGGATGAACGGCGTGGCGGCCATCGACAGAGCCACAGCGATCGTCAGCAGCCCTGCCCAATCTGCGGTGAGAATCCCGGCGATGCGCGCGGCGCCGAACACGACGAACGCAAACTCGCCGCCCTGCGAAAGCAACGCGGCGAAGAGCAGCCGCTCCCGCGAGACGATGCCCATCGCGCGCGCGACGACGACGAGTGTTGCGATCTTGAGCGCGAGCAGGCCGACGAGCAGTCCGGCGATCGCCGCCGGCTCGCGTGCGAGCAGACCGAAATCCATCGACATGCCAACGGAGATGAAAAAAAGGCCGAGCAGCAGACCCTTGAACGGCTCGATGTCGGCCTCGAGCGCGTGCTTGTATTCGGAGCTTGCGAGCAGTACGCCCGCGAGAAACGCGCCGAGCGCCGTCGAGACTCCGGCGAGCGACATCACCTGTGCGATTCCGATCACCAGCAGCAGTGCGAATGCGGTGAAGACCTCGCGGATCCGGGCCGACGCCACGATCCGCAAAAGCGGTCGCAGCAGATATCTGCCGAGTATCAGGACACCGCCAATCGCCGCGACAGCTTGCAGCACGTCTCGCCAGTCGTCCGCCTCGACGCCGGCGTGTCCGGCTGCGATCAATGGAATGACCGCAAGGAGCGGAATCGCCGCGATGTCCTGGAAGAGCAGGACGGCGAAAGCGTTGCGACCCATCGGCGTTGCCGTGAGATTGCGCTCGCCCATCGTCTGCATCGCTATCGCGGTCGACGAGAGCGCGATCGCCAGACCGGCTATCAGCGCTGACTTCCACGGAAGCCCGAGCGCGAGTCCGCCAACCGCGAGCACCGCGCCGGACAATGCAAGCTGCAGCGCGCCGCCTCCGAACACGGCGGTGCGCATCTCGCGCAGGCGCTTCCCTTCGAGCTCCAGCCCGATCACGAACAGCATCAGCACGACGCCGAACTCGGAAAAATGGAGGATCGTCTCGACGTCGCCGACGAACCCCAATCCCCACGGTCCGATCAGCGCGCCCGCGATCAGATAGCCGAGCACCGAGCCCAGGCCCATCCAGCGCGCGAGCGGCACGCACAGCACCGCGGCGGTCAGATAGACGAGCGCATTGATCATCATGTCGGTATCTCCCTCGCGTCCTCGGGCGGTGCGCGCCATCCGGCGAGCCGCTGCAAAAAGTCGCTGCCAATCTGGGTGAGCCGCGCCTCGTCGAGCTCGTCCGCTTCGAGCACGACGTGCGGAGGCTCCCAGAGCATTCCGCAAAAACGCGCCGTCTGCTCGATCGGCGGCGCGAAGCTCGAGAACGGATGCCCGTGCAGCCCGCCGGGCGTGAACGCCGCATCACCGCCTCCGGCCGTCGGCACCCACAAGCACGACTTGCCGCGCAACGCGCCACTGCCGTTGCCGTAGGCCCAGCCGAATTCGAGCACCTTGTCGAACCAATGCTTGAGCAGCGACGGCACGCTGTACCAGTAGAGCGGGTGCATCCAGACGACGAGCTGCGCGCTCGTCAGCGCTTTCTGCTCGGCAGCGACGTCGATGTCGAAGTCGGGATAGAGGGCGTACAGCGACCGCAGCTCGACGTCGGGCAGCGTTGCGAGCGCGTCGGCGAAAGCGCGGTTGACGCGCGAACGGCTGGGGTAGGGGTGCGCGTGAATTACGCAGATCACGCGAGGCGAATCTCTTGTCCGGATGCGGATGACGCGTGCACGGCATCGAGCACCTGCTGGCAGCGCCAGCCGTCGGTGAAATTGGGCGCCGGCGACGTGCGCTTGTCGATGCCGGCACCGAACTCGCGAACGAGCGCGCGAAAGGCGGCGAGCCGATGATCGCGCTCGTCGTGCGGCAACGCATACCGGGCGGGAGTTTCGAGCGGTTGCAATGGCGAGCCGTCGCGGCTGGCGATCACGATGCCGTCGGCCAGCGGATTGGGTCCCGGGTGCTCAGCGACAAACGTGCCGCGATCGCCCATCACGGCGATCTTCGCGCCGCGCGTTGGCGTTGTCGCGAACGACGCGATCATCGTCGCCACGGTGCCCGAAGCGAACGTCAGCGTGAACTGGTATGTGTCATCGGTCTCCGCTCGAACGGCTCGGTTGGTCGCCGGGTCGACGAGGTCCGGACGCAGGATCGCGAGACGGCCGTTCACCGAGACGACGTCGCCGAACCAGTGCCGCACTGCGTCGATGTAATGCGAGCCGAGCGCGCCGAGTATCCCGCCGCCTTCGGCCTTCGACGCGAGCCAATGCCATGGCCGTGGCGTCGGCGTCACGTAGCGGTCGAGAAAGAGCTCGATCGTGCACAGTCGCACCGCGCCGATATGGTTTTCGGCGAGGAGATCCTTGATGAACGCGCGCTGCGGCGTGAAGCGGAATTCGTGACCGACCATCGCCGTCAACCTGCTTTTTGACGCGGCGTCGCGCATTTCGCTCGCTTGCGCC
>DASSGI010000337.1:0-18976 GCA_035857655.1 Casimicrobiaceae bacterium
CCGCTGGCTCGACTTCAACGACACGTGGCTCGCGGCGGAATGGGGTCACCCGTCCGACAACCTGGGCGGCATCCTCGCGACCGCCGACTGGCTGTCGCGCACGGCGGTCGCCGCGGGCAAGCCGCCGCTCGCGATGAAGGACGTGCTGACCGCGATGATCAAGGCGCACGAGATCCAGGGCGTCATCGCGCTCGAGAACAGCTTCAATCGCGTCGGGCTCGATCACGTCGTGCTGGTGAAAGTCGCCTCGACGGCCGTCGTCGCGAACATGCTCGGATTGACGCGCGACGAAGCGATCGACGCGGTGTCGCTCGCGTGGGTCGACGGCCAGAGCCTTCGCACCTATCGCCACACGCCGAACACCGGTTCGCGCAAGAGCTGGGCCGCCGGCGACGCGACCTCGCGCGCGGTGCGTCTCGCGCTCATCGCGCGCACCGGAGAGATGGGCTATCCGTCGGTGCTCAGCGCGAAGACGTGGGGCTTCTACGACGTTCTCTTCAAGGGGAACGAATTCAAGTTCCAGCGGCCCTACGGTAGTTACGTGATGGAAAACGTGCTTTTCAAGATCAGCTTCCCGGCCGAGTTCCATGCGCAGACCGCTGCCGAATGCGCGATGGAGCTCCACCCGAAGGTCAAGAACCGGATCGCCGATATCAAGAAGATCACGATCCGCACGCACGAGTCGGCGATCCGCATCATCGACAAGAAGGGCCCGCTCGCGAACCCCGCCGATCGCGATCATTGCATCCAGTACATGGTCGCCGTCCCGCTGATCTTCGGGCGGTTGACCGCCGCCGATTACGAGGACGACGTCGCTTCCGATCCGCGCATCGACGCGCTGCGCGAGCGGATCGAGTGCGTCGAGGACAAGCGCTTCTCCGCCGACTATCTCGATCCCGCGAAGCGCTCGATCGCCAATGCGATCACGATCGAGTTCAAGGACGGCAGCAAGACGCGTGAGGTCGTCGTCGAGTACCCGATCGGACACCGCCGGCGCCGCCGCGAAGGCATCCCGGTTCTCGTCGAGAAGTTCAAGACGAACCTCGCGCGCCGCTTCCCCGTGAAGCAGCAGCAGGCGATCCTCGACGTCGCGCTCGACGCGAAACGCCTCGAGGCGACGCCGGTCCACGAATTCGTAGATTTGATGGTGATCTGAAGCCGCGATGTCCGTTCGTTTCCCGATGCGTACCGCAATCGCTGCCGCGCTGCTCGGCGCCGCCGCGATTGCCGCGGCAGCCGCCGACGAGTTTCCGAAGCTCAAGGCCGGGCTGTGGCAAGTCAACATGACGAGCGGCAAGGCCGACGGCCGGCCGCCGCGCGTCAGCACGATGTGCCTCGACGATTCGGTGCAGCGCGAGATGTACCGGATGTCGACCGGAATGGCGTCGGGAATGTGCTCGAAGCACGAGATCAAGATCGTCGGCAACAAGGTCACGACGGTCGCCAACTGCGACCTCGGCATCACGAAGATGCAATCGCAGGCGGTGATGACGCTCACCGGCAATACCTCGTACCACACCGAGGCGCGGGCATCGTTCGACCCCCCGCTGAACGGCGCCAAGGAACAGACGACGGTGATCGACGGCAAGCATGTCGGCGCCTGCAAGGCCGGCCAGAAGCCCGGCGACGTGACGCTGCCCAGCGGGGAGACGATCAACGTCCGCCAGATGATGGGAAGCGGATCTTAGGGCCCGCTTGGCCCTAGTCGTCCGCAATCGCCAGACCAACCACCGCGAGGCCAGAGATGCCGCACAACCTCCACAACACGCTTCGGGAATTCAAGCTCGCCTCTGGCGGCTCCGGCCGCTTCTATTCGCTGCCCGCGCTCGAGCAGGCCGGCGTCGGCCGCGTCTCCAGGCTGCCGGTGTCGATCCGGATCGTGCTCGAGAGCGTGCTGCGCAACTGCGACGGCAAGAAAGTCGCCGAAGAGCACGTGAAGGAGCTCGCCCACTGGGCGCCGACCGGCGCGCGCACGAGCGAGATTCCATTCGTCGTCGCGCGCGTCGTGCTGCAGGACTTCACCGGCGTGCCGCTGCTCTGCGACCTCGCCGCGATGCGCAACGTCGCCGCCGACATGGGGAAGAACGCAAAGGCGATCGAGCCGCTCGTCCCCGTCGATCTCGTCGTCGACCACTCGGTGATGGTCGACTACTTCCGCCGGCCCGACGCGCTCGACCTGAACATGAAGCTCGAGTTCAAGCGCAATTCCGAGCGCTATCAGTTCATGAAATGGGGGATGCAGGCGTTCGACACGTTCAAGGTCGTGCCGCCCGGGATCGGCATCGTCCACCAGGTGAATCTCGAATACCTCGCTCGCGGCGTCCACGAGCGCAACGGCATCTACTACCCCGACACGCTGGTCGGCACCGACAGCCACACGACGATGATCAACGGGATCGGCGTCGTCGGCTGGGGCGTGGGTGGGATCGAAGCCGAGGCGGGGATGCTGGGCCAGCCTGTCTACTTCCTGACGCCGGACGTCGTCGGCGTCGAGCTGACCGGCAAGTTGAACGAAGGCATCACGGCAACCGACCTCGTTCTCACCGTCACCGAAATGCTGCGGCGGGAGAAAGTCGTCGGGAAGTTCGTCGAGTTCTTCGGCGCCGGCACCGCGTCGCTGTCGGTGCCGGACCGCGCGACGATCGCCAACATGGCGCCCGAGTACGGCGCGACGATGGGCTTCTTCCCGATCGACGAGGCGACGATCGACTACCTGACGGCAACGGGCCGCACGCCCGCGGAAATCGATGCGTTCGCGTCGTACTTCAAGGCGCAGGGACTCTTCGGCGTTCCGAAAGCCGGCGACATCGATTACACGAAAACGGTGAGGCTCGATCTCTCGTCGATCAAGGCGTCGCTCGCCGGCCCGAAGCGGCCGCAGGACCGGATCGAGCTCGGCGGTCTGAAGTCGACGTTCACGCAGCTCTTCAGCAAGCCGGTCGCCGAGAACGGCTTCGCGCAGCCGGCCGAGAAGCTTGCGCGCCGCTACACGACAGCGAAGGCTCCGGCGAGCGCACCCGGGGAAACGATCGCCGGGTTGCCGGGCAACGGCCAGCCGCGCAATGTCGTCGAGATGGTCGACAACCATCCGACGGCCGATCGCGTGCCTGCAGCCCCAGCGAAAGCCGTCGACATCGGCAACGGCGACGTGCTGATCGCGGCGATCACGTCATGCACGAACACGTCGAATCCCGGCGTGCTGCTCGCCGCGGGTCTGCTCGCAAAGAAAGCCGTCGAGAAGGGACTCACCGTTCGCTCGCACGTGAAGACTTCGCTCGCGCCCGGCTCGCGCGTGGTGACCGACTACCTGACGAAGTCCGGATTGCTCCCCTATCTCGACAAGCTCGGATTCTCGGTCGCCGCGTACGGATGCACGACCTGCATCGGCAACGCCGGCGACCTCGCGCCTGAATTCAACGAAGCGATCACCGCCAACGACCTCGTGTGCGCGGCCGTGCTGTCGGGCAACCGCAATTTCGAGGCGCGGATCCATCCGAACCTCAAGGCGAACTTCCTCGCCTCGCCGCCGCTCGTCGTCGCCTATGCAATCGCCGGTACCGTGCTGAAGGATCTCACGACGGAGCCGCTCGGCCAGGGCAAGGACGGACCGGTCTACCTGAAGGACATCTGGCCGACGTCGCACGAGATCGCCGCGGTCATGTCGTTCGCGAAGAATCCGGAAATCTATCGCTCGCTCTACGGCGACGTCGCGAACGCGAACCCGCTGTGGGGAACAATCTCCGGCGCGACGGGGCAGGTCTACAACTGGCCCGGCTCGACGTACATCGCGAAGCCGCCGTTCTTCGACGGATTCAGGATGGCACCTGCGAAAGTCGGTGACATCCACGGCGCACGCGCTCTCGGAATTTTCGGCGACTCGGTGACAACCGACCACATCAGCCCCGCCGGATCGATCAAGCCGACGTCGCCCGCCGGCAGCTATCTCATCTCCAACGGCGTTTCGGTCGCCGACTTCAACAGCTACGGATCGCGCCGCGGCAACCACGAGGTGATGTTGCGCGGAACGTTCGCCAATGTGCGGATCAAGAACCTGATGCTTCCTCCGCGCGCCGACGGAACGCGCGAGGAAGGCGGCGTGACGCTGTTCCAGCCCTCCGGCGAGAAGATATCGATCTACGACGCTGCGATGCGCTACATGGCGCAAGGCACGCCGACCGTCGTGTTCGGCGGCGAGGAGTACGGCACCGGCTCGTCACGCGACTGGGCGGCTAAGGGCACGCAGCTGCTCGGCGTCCGCGCGGTCGTCGCCAAGAGCTTCGAACGGATTCATCGCTCGAATCTCGTCGGAATGGGCGTGTTGCCGTGTCAGTTCAAGGGCAGCGATACGGTCGCCTCGCTCGGCATCAAGGGCGACGAGACGTTCGACATCACCGGAACGGAAACCGGGATCAAGCCGCAGATGGACGTGACGCTGACGATCAAGCGCAAGGACGGAACGTCGCAGAAGGTTGCGCTGCTGTTGCGGATCGACACGCCGATCGAGGTCGACTACTACCTGAACGGCGGCATCCTGCCGTTCGTGTTGCGCGAGCTGATGGCGAAGGCGGCGTAGCGAGAATGCGACGCATTCCGTCTACCACGAGAGGGGTGGTTGGTGGTAAAATCTTCAGTTAACGGTGCCCTAGGGGCCAGGGGGACGTCTGGGCGACCGTTTTCAGCCCGATTCCCGAATTCAATACAGGAGAGGTACATGAATTCCCGTTTTCTCATCGTTTTGACCGCGCTCGCTGCCGCGACGACGCTAGCAGCGTGCGGCCAGGATTCCAGCAAGGCTGCGGCGGATGCGAAGAAGGCCGCGGCCGAAGCCGCAGACAAGGCGAAGGAAGCCGCAACCAAGGCTGCTGAAGCCACGAAGGAAGCCGCGAAGGAAGCCACCGACGCGACGAAGGAAGCTGCCGCGAAGGCCGCCGACGCGACGAAGGATGCCGCGAACAAGGCCGCCGACGCGACCAAGGACGCGATGAAGTCGAGCGAGGCGCCGAAGGATGCTACCGCGCCGGCCGCCGCCCCCGCCGAAGCGCCGAAGAAGCAGTAACGTTTCACCGCTGAAGCAACGAAAACGCCGGCACGACGCCGGCGTTTTGGTTCGATCGTCCGCGGACGGAGCGCGCGCGCCGCGGGTCGCCGGTGCGCGCCTCTCAGCTGTCCTTTGCCGGCGCGTTGCGCCCGATCCAGCGCGTAAGCGGGCGCCACTGCTCCCAGTCCTGCTCGCCCCGTGAACGCGGAAGGTCGAACACCGACGCGCCGTCGCGCGCGCAGTGGACGTAGACCTGCGTATCGCGAAGATGCGCGACGAGTGGAAACTCGAAAGTCTCGAGAAACTCGTCCAGCTCGGCGGCGGAGAGCGTGCGCGCGTCGACGCGCATCGCGACGATGCCGATCGCGAGCTCGCCCTTGCGCACGGCCTTGTACTCGTGAATCGCAGCGAGGAAGTGCTGGGTCGCCGCCATGTCGAACGCGGAAGGCGTGAGCGGCACCAGCATCACGTCGGCGCGCCGGATCGCCTCGCGCAGCTCCTCGCCGTGCAGACCGGCCGGCGTGTCGACGACGAGCCATTGCGCGCCGTGGTCCTTCACTTCGCGCGACTTCGCTGCCGGCAGCACGCCGAAGATTCGCGGAAAGAGCTCCGGCCGTCGCCCGAGCCATTCGGCCGACGAGCGCTGCAGGTCGAGATCCTGCAGCGCGACACGATGGCGCTTACCGGCGAGCCAGCCGGCGACATGGGTGGCGAGCGTTGTCTTGCCGCTGCCGCCCTTGGGGTTGGCGACGACGATCGTCTGCATCGCGGGTCTCCTCCGCCGGATCGAGGCGTCCGGGAAGGCCGAATGGTAGCGCCAATCGGACGGCCCGCCGGTAAAATGGCCACTGGCATGACGGATGAGCACATTCCCACCGCTACGCCCGTTGCGATACGTGTCGCGAAGGCTTCCGCTCGTCCGGCGCCGGCGCGCAGCGATCCGCGCAAGGCCGAGCTCGAAGCGAACAAGCTGCGCAAGCGGCTGCGCCGGCAAGTCGGCGAAGCGATCGCCGCGTACGGCCTGATCGAGCGCGACGACCGGGTGATGGTGTGCGTCTCCGGCGGCAAGGACAGCCACGCGCTGCTCGACGTCCTGCTGACGCTCAAGGACCGCGCGCCGTTTCCGTTCGAGGTCATTGCCGTGAACCTCGACCAGAAGCAACCGGGATTTCCCGCCGACGTGCTGCCGCGCTATTTCGCGGAGCGCGGCATACCCTACCGGATCGTCGAGCAGGACACCTACAGCGTCGTGAAGCGCGTGATCCCCGAAGGGGGGACGATGTGCTCGCTCTGCTCGCGGCTGCGCCGCGGCGCGCTGTATCGCGTCGCCTCGGAGATCGGCGCGACCAAAATCGCGCTCGGCCATCACCGCGATGACGTTCTCGCGACGTTCTTCTTGAACCTGTTCTTCGGCGGAACGCTCAAGACAATGCCGCCGAAGCTCGTCTCCGACGACGGACGCCACGTCGTCATCCGGCCGCTCGTCTTCGTACGGGAGCGCGACCTTGCGCGTTACGCGAACCTCCGCGCGTTTCCGATCATCCCGTGCAATCTCTGCGGCTCGCAGCAGCACCTGCAACGCAGGCAGGTCGGCGAGATGCTGCGCGAGTGGGAGAAGAAGCATCCCGGGCGGATCGAATCGATCTACAACGCGCTCGCGAAGGTCGTGCCCTCGCACCTGATGGACCGCGCGCTGTTCGACTTCGGTGCGGTGCGCGCGACGGGGCGCATCGATCCCGACGGCGATCTCGGATTCGATGCCGATCCGCCGCTCGAACGCGCGCTCGCCGCGTCGGAAGATGCGGCCGGGGCGGCCGATGTCGATCGGCTGCGCGCACTCGATCCGGACTGAGGCGGCGCCGACAGCCGTTCGCGATCGTGCGAACGTCCGAAGAACCCATGATGAGCTCGCGAAGCGTACGTCGCCGCATCGCGTGCGTGCTCGGCATCTTCGCGATCGCCGCGGCAAACATCGGCATCGCGCCTTCCGCACTCGCACAATCGACCGAATCGGTGCGAAAGCCGCTCGCCGGGGCAGCACTCCTCAACGCACTGCGCCAGGGCGGCTACGTCATCTACTTCCGCCATACGTCGACCGATTTCGGCCAGAACGACGACAGGATGACGGGATACGAAGATTGCGCGCGCCAGCGCAACCTCACCGATGCGGGTCGCGCCGAGGCGCGCGCGATCGGCGCGGCGATTCGCATGCTCGGCATCCCGATCGGCGCCGTGCTCGCGAGCCCGTTCTGTAGAACGCGCGAAACGGCGGAATTGATCTTTGGTCGGGCGACCGTTTCCAACGCGGTTCGCGGCGGTCCCGCGCAAAACGACGACGATCGTTACGCCGAGTTGAAGACCCTCCTCTCGACGCCTGTTCCCGGGAACATCGATCTTGCAATCGTCAGCCACGGCAATCCGTATCGCGCAATCGTCGGCGGTCCGTATCTCGCCGAGGGTGAAGCCGCGGTGATCGAACCGCGTGGCAAGGAAGGCTTTCGCGTCGTCGCGCACGTCCGCAAGGACGAGTGGCCGGCGCTCTCCGCTGCCAAGTAGCGCGAGAGGGACGCGGCCGGATCGCGATGCACTACGACGTTCGCTACGGCACTGCGACACCGCATCGTTATGACGGCGCGTTCTTGTTCGTCGTGAGCCACATGCGGAGCTACTCGAGCCTGCTGTGTCACATCCTTGGAAGCCATCCCGAGATTTCGGGGTACTCCGAAGCGCATCAGTCGTATTTCGGCCGCAACGACCTCGATCGGCTCGCAAGAATCGTCCGCGAGAACACCGGCGAGGCGACGCTCGGGCGCCTCCTGCTCGACAAGGTTCTCCACAACGGGCGGGAAATCGCGGCAGACATCCTGCGTCGGCCCGACGTGCGCTGCGTATTCCTGTTGCGCAAGCCGCGCGACGCGATGGCGAGCATCGTCAACATGGCGCACAAGCTCCGTCACACCGGAGATTTTTCTGATCCGGCGCGAGTCGTCGTCTACTATGCGGATCGGCTCGCACGGATGGAGCAATACGGCGCACAGGTTGCCGGCCGCGGCTTCTTCGTCGAATCGGAGCGATTGCTCGACGAGACCACGGTCGTCCTCGCGCGCCTCGAGCAATGGCTTGGGCTCTCCGAGCCGCTGAGTCCCGAGTATCGGACGTACCGTTACACGGGCCTTCCCGGTCATGGCGATCCGTCGCCGCACATCAGGGCAGGCAAGGTGATAGGGAACGACGACGAGCGACACGCCGATTACGTGCCCATCGCGATTGCCGCCGATGTGCTCGAGCGGGGGAACGCCGCCTACGAGCACTGCCGCGCCGCGCTGGTGCTCCTGCGCTAGGCGAACGCCCGTTGCCGCACCGGACGGCGCTTGATGTCGGCTGGCGTTTCGGCGGCCCGCTGCGCCTTGCCGGAATGCTCCTACAGCGATACCTACCGTCGTCCGACGCAAACTGGCGGCGCTCGTCGATGCCTGTCACCGAGCGCTGGCTTCATCATTGCAATGCGGTTGCGTCAAGGGACCATTTTTCAGTGTCCAGCTGTTGTGCGGACGCGATTCGAAGGAAAGGACGGTCGACATGAATTCATTGCAACGCAAAACGCTTTTGATCTCGCTCGTGATCGGGACGGCGGTGGCAGGCGCGGCCTGCAATCAACGCTCGCCGTCGACAACCGGCCAGAACATGAGCCCCGACTCCTCCCCGCCGAAGACGGCGATGGCGCCGACCACGACGCCAACCGCTCCGACAGGGCAAGCGCCGACGACCTCGGGCAAGATGGCGAACGCGGTCGACGACGCCACGATTACCGCACAAGTGAAGTCGGCAATCATGGCCGAGCCGGGCCTCAAGTCGACGAACATCAACGTCGACACGAAGGACGCCATCGTCACGTTGACAGGTACGGTGCCTTCATCGCCGCTCAAGGACAAGGCGAAGGAGATCGCGTCGAACGTCGCGGGCGTGAAGTCCGTTCAGGACAACCTAACGACGACGCAAAGCGGCTGACGCCTCTCGAGCTGAAGGCTCTCAGCTGAAGTATTGCAGTGCGTGGGGTCGGGGCTCGGCAGTTTGGAGCCCCGACCCCTCGGTGTTCGTATCGCGCGAAGCCCCGGCCCGGTTGTCCGACGAGGCGAGGGCCTAGCGGACCGTGTCCTTGCTCTGGCCGAAAAGGATCGCGCGCGATGCCTCGTCTGTCACAGCCGGCTTCGTGTTGATCTTCGGCGCGAGCGCATACGCGCGCTCCACCGCGGGTCGCGACTTGATGTCGGCGAGCCAGCGCTCGAGGTGCGGAAAATCCGCGATGTCCTGGCCCTGGCGCACCGGCTGTACCCACGGATAGCACGCAATGTCGGCGATCGAGTAGTCGCCGACGATGTATTTGCGATCAGCGAGCCGCTTGTTGAGCACCGCGTAGAGGCGCCCCGTCTCGCGGACGTAGCGATCGATCGCGTACGGATGCTTCTCCGGCGCGTAATGGCGGAAGTGGTGGTTCTGTCCGGCGAACGGGCCGAGACCGCCCATCTGCCAGTACAGCCATTGCAGGCATTCCCATCTGCCGCGCAGGTCCTGCGGCAGCAACCGACCCGTTTTCTCCGCGAGGTACTGGAGGATCGCACCCGACTCGAACAGCGAGAGCGGCGCGCCGCCGTCGGCGGGCTCGTGATCGACGATCGCAGGGATGCGGTTGTTCGGCGAGATTGCGAGGAAGTCGGGCTTGAACTGCTCCCCCTTGCCGATGTTGATCGGTTTGATCGTGTAAGGGAGTCCCGTCTCCTCGAGGAAGATCGTGATCTTGTGCCCGTTCGGCGTCGTCCAGTAGTAGAGATCGATCATCGATGCTCGCTGCGCGAAATTCAGGCCGACGATTCAGAACGTTCCCGGGTAGTTCCCGCCGTCGATCAGGATGTTCTGGCCGACGATGTAGCCGGCGTGCGCGCTGCAGAGGAACGCGCACGTCGCGCCGAATTCGTCGATTGTGCCGAAGCGGTGAGCCGGCGTGACCGCGCGCGCGGATTCGAGCGCCTGCTCGAACGTCTTGCCCTGCGCCTTCGCGCGCGCGTCGATCGTCGCGCGCATCCGGTCGGTCTCGAACGACCCGGGAAGGAGGTTGTTGATCGTCACGTTGTGCGCGGCGACCTTGCGCGCGAGACCAGCGACGAAGCCGGTCAATCCCGACCGCGCGCCGTTCGAGAGCCCGAGAACGTCGATCGGCGCCTTGACCGCCGACGAAGTGATGTTGACGATGCGGCCGAACTTGCGCGCGATCATCGTATCGATCGTCGCCTTGATCAGTTCGATCGGCGTCAGCATGTTCGCGTCGATCGCGCGGAGCCACGCGGCGCGGTCCCAGTCGCGGAAATCCCCCGGCGGCGGCCCGCCTGCGTTGTTGATCACGATATCCGGTTCGCGGCACGCGGCGAGCGCAGCGTCGCGACCTTCCGCAGTCGTGACGTCCGCGACGACGAACGCGACCGGCCGTCCCGCGCGGGCAGCGATTTCCTCGGCGGTCTTGCGCAACGCGTCCGCGCTCCGCGCGACGATCGTCACCTCGCATCCGGCATCGGCGAGCGCCTGCGCACAGCCGCGACCGAGACCCTTGCTCGCCGCACAGACGAGCGCGCGCCGGCCGGCAATGCCGAGATCCATCGCCAGGCCCTAGCTCGTGGCGGGCGCCGCGCCGCGAGGCGACGTACGCTTCAGCGACACGACCGTGCCGATCGCGAGCAGCAGGCACGCGGCAATCGCGTGGAAGAGCTCGTGGGCAAGCGCGTGGTCGAGCATGAATCCGAAGATGATCGGGCCGATCGTGCCGCCCAGGTCGAGGCCAGAATAGACGAACCCGTATACGCGGCCCGCTGCGCCTTTCGGCGTTGCCGTCTTCACGATCAGGTCGCGCGACGGTCCGGTGACGCCCAGCGCGAAGCCGATCGTCGCAAATAGCGGCAGCACGAGCGGCAACGGCATCGGACTCGAGGCAGCGCCAATCAGCAGCAACGCGGCCGACAGCAATCCCGTCGCGGCAACACGGTCGTGGCGTTCCGTTCTCGCTGCAAGGAATCCGCCGGTCAGGATGCCGACGAGCCCGCCGGACAGGTACGCGGTGAGTGCGGAAGTAGCCAGCAGCAGCGGGACGTCGAATCCGGCCGCGAGCGTCGTTGGCAGGAACGTCTGCAATCCCAACCCTGCCATCGTCTGGACGACGAAATACGCGAAGCAGAGCAGGATCGGCGCGCGTACGAGCAGCGCGATGCTTCCCTTGACGGTGTGCGTGTGCAGATCCGTCGCGCGGTGCGAAACGAGCACCGCGCGCTGCGAGAGAATCACGCCGAGCGCGACGAGACCCATCACGCCCATCGCCGCCAGCGCGACGCGCCAGCCGAGCGTCGATCCCAGCGCGAAGCTCACGATCGGCGCGAGGATGTACCCGATGTTGCCGCCGATCCCGTGCACGCTGTACGCGTGCCCCAGGCGCTTGTGTGCGACGTTCGCGTTGAGGATCGCGAAATCGGCAGGATGGAAAACACCGTTGCCGATTCCCATCAGCGCGACAACGGGAAAAAGCCAGCCGACGGCTGGAGCGAGGCTCGCGAGCAGCGTGCAGCCGATCAGCAGCGAAAGCCCGGCGAGCAGCACGGGACGCGCACCCCAGCGGTCGACGGCGAATCCGGAGGCGAACTGCGTGATGCCGCTGGCCGCGTAGAAGACGCCGATCAGCGAGCCGAGCAGCGCATAGCTGACGCCGAATTCGGCGCGCAGCAGCGGGAAGAGCGGCGGAAGCGCGAGCTGGAAGAAATGCGATGTCGAATGAGCGAGTCCGACGACGCCTATCACCTGGGCATCGCGGCGGAACGACTGGGGATGAACGGTATCCAAGGCACTTCCAGCGGTACTGCAAGGCCTCCACTATACTTGATTCGGCGGAGCTTCCGCCCCATCTCGCAGTCTGCGTAAGGCTGCGGCGCTCGGCGACGACTCGTCAGCTCGAACCCGCACGAGGAGAAAGCCAACATGGTCGACAAGGTCAACAAATCGGACGCCGATTGGCGCGCGCAACTCACGCCCGAGCAGTACAACGTCACGCGCAAGAAGGGGACCGAGCGCGCCTTTACCGGCGAGTATTGGAACAACCACGCCGATGGCACGTACGCTTGCATCTGCTGCGGTACGCCGCTGTTCGACGCGGACACCAAGTTCGATTCCGGCACGGGCTGGCCGAGCTTTTACGAACCGATCGCTCCCGACAACGTCCGCAACGTCGAGGACAGGAGCTGGCTCATGCGCCGTACCGAAGTCGTCTGTGCGGCGTGCGACGCGCATCTCGGCCACGTGTTCGAAGACGGCCCCAAGCCGACCGGTCTCCGCTATTGCATGAACTCGGCAGCGCTCAAGTTCGAGCGGAAGAGCTGACGCGTCCGCTACGCGCGCGGTTCCAGCGCGTGCGCTTTCCGTGACGCGTTCGACGCGCGCCGCGACCGCTGCCTTGCGATTGACTTGCCAACGATGCGCCTGCTGCTCGCCGAAGACGACCGGATGATCGGCGAAAGCGTCCAGCGGGGACTCAGGCAGGACGGCTTCGCCGTCGACTGGGTCGCCGACGGACGCGCAGCCGAGCTTGCGCTCGCCGAGAAAGTGCACGACCTCGTCGTGCTCGACCTGGGACTGCCGCGCAAGCAGGGAATCGACGTGCTGCGCTCGATGCGCCAGCGCGGCGACCTCCGGCCCGTGCTGATCGTCACCGCGCGCGACGCCGTCACCGATCGCGTGGCCGGACTCGACGCCGGCGCCGACGACTACGTCGTCAAGCCGTTCGAGCTCACCGAGCTCGCAGCGCGGATCCGTGCGCTTCTGCGGCGAAGCGCGGGACGCGCCGAGCCGATCGTCGCTTACGGCGACATCGAGCTCTTTCCGGTCACGCGCGAAGTGCGGCAGCGCGGCGAGCCTGTCACGCTTTCGCCGCGGGAGTTCGCGGTGCTCGAAGCGCTGATAGCGCGGCCCGGTGCGCTCCTGTCGCGCGCGCAGCTCGAGGAGAAGCTCTATGGCTGGGACCAGGAGGTCGAGAGCAACGCGGTCGAGGTGCACATCCATTCGCTGCGCCGCAAGCTCGGCACCGAAGCGATCCGCAATGTCCGCGGCGTAGGCTGGATGATCGCGAAGCCCGGCGCTGCGTAAGACGATGCCCGCTCGTTCGATTCGCCGCGACCTGGTCGTCTGGATTTCGGCGGGGCTTCTCGTCGCCATCGCGATCGCTGCGATCGCCACGTACCTGCGCGCGCGCGAGGAAGCGAACGAGATCTTCGACTACCAGCTGAAGCAGATGTCGTCGTCGCTCACCGGCGTTCCGCTCGCCGGCGCGCCGCCCGGTTCATCCGGATCCGATGCGCTGGTCGTCCAGGTCTGGGACCGCGACGGCGTCCAGGTCTATCTGTCGCAGCCGCAGCAGCCGCTGCCGCGCGACAGGCAGCCGGGATTCAGCACGATACGCACCGCGGCCGGCGAATGGCGCGTGTTCAGCACGCTTGCCGGCGATCAGATCGTCCAGGTCGCGCAGCCCCTCAGCGTGCGGCGCGAGCTCGCTGCGAGCATGGCGCTGCGCACGATCGTGCCGCTGCTCGCGGTCGTTCCGTTCCTCGTGCTGTTCGTGTGGTTCGGAATCGCGCGCGGTCTCTCGCCGCTCGAGCGCGTCGCGGTCGCGCTCGCGGAACGATCGCCGTGGGCGCTGCGCCCGCTCAACGAAGCGGGCCTGCCGACCGAGGTCGCGCCGCTCGTCCACGCTCTGAACGGTCTTCTCGACCGGCTCGATCACGCGCTCGACGCGCAACGTGCGTTCATCGCCGACGCCGCGCACGAGCTCCGGACGCCGCTCACCGCCGTGCACCTGCAGGCGCAGCTCGCCGAGCGCGCAACGACGGACGCGGAGCGCAGCGCAGCGCTTCGGGAACTGCGTGCCGGTCTCGAGCGCGCCACGCGCCTCGTCGAGCAGCTGCTGACGCTCGCGCGCGAAGAACCGGGGGTCAGCGAGCGGCCGTTCCTCCGCGTCGATCTGACCGAGCTCGCGCGCCAGGTGCTTGCCGAATACGCGGCGATCGCTGCGGCGCGCGGCGTCGATCTCGGGCTCGCCGAGGTGAATGCCGCAACGGACGAGGCGATCGTCACCGGCGATGCCGACGCGCTGCGGACGCTCGCGTCGAATCTCGTCGACAACGCGGTTCGCCACGCGGCGGCTGGCGGACGCGTCGACGTCGGCACGCAGCGCGACGGCGCCGCGATACTGCTTACTGTCCGCGATTCCGGCCCCGGGATTCCCGAAAGCGAGCGCGAGCGCGTGTTCGACCGCTTCTATCGCGCACCCGGAGAGGCCGCCGCAGGCATGACGGGGAGCGGCCTCGGCCTCGCGATCGTCAGGCGCATCGCCGAGCGCCACGGCGCATCGGTCACGCTCGGAACGGGGCTTGCCGGACCGAAGGGCGAAGGGCTCGGCGTCACCGTACGCCTGCAGGCAGCCTCGCCCACTACTGCGGCCTGATTCCGCCGCTGCCGCTCGCCCTCTTCCGCCTTAATTCCCGCTTAAGTTTCGACGCCTAACGTGTGCGTCGTAGAAGCCGCCATTGCGGCTATTCGACAAGGAGACATTCGATGCAAACGTACAAATTCAAGCGCACCCTCATCGCACTGGCGGTGGTCGGTGCATTCGGCATCGGCGCCGTGACGGCGGAGCGCGCCGGAACGTTCAAGCAGGCCGTCGCCGAAGCCAATCCGCCGGCGACCGTCGCGGTCGCTTCGCCGCGGACGAGCGCTGCGGTGTTGCCCGACTTCGCCGACCTCGTCGCGCAGAACGGCCCTGCGGTCGTTCAGATCAGCGTGAGCAAGGAAGCGCACAAGGTTCTCGGCCGCCGCGGCATGCCGAGGGGCGACGACGATGACGATTTCGGCGGCATGCTGCCGCCGTGGTTCCGCAACATCCCGATGCCGAAGGGTCCCGATGCGACGCCGTCGCGCGGCGTCGGCTCGGGCTTCATCATCGGCTCGGACGGCATCGTGCTCACGAACGCGCACGTCGTCGACGGCGCCGACGAAGTGACGGTCCGCCTTACCGACCGCCGCGAGTTCAAGGCGAAGGTGCTCGGCGTCGACAAGACGACGGATGTCGCCGTGATCAAGATCGATGCGAAGAACCTCCCGGCCGTCAAGATCGGCGATCCGGAAAAGACGCGTGTCGGCGAATGGGTCGTTGCGATCGGCACGCCGTACGGTCTCGACAACACGGTGACCTCGGGCATCGTGAGCGCGAAGTCGCGCTCGCTGCCGGGCGATTCCGCCGTGCCCTTCATCCAGACCGACGCCGCGGTCAATCCGGGCAACTCGGGCGGCCCGCTCTTCAACATGAAGGGCGAAGTGATCGGCATCAATTCGCAGATCTTCAGCCGCAGCGGCGGATTCCAGGGCGTCGCGTTCGCGATTCCGATCGACGTGGCGATGAACGTCAAGGACCAGATCCAGCAGCACGGCAAGGTCCATCACGGACGGCTCGGCGTCTCGATCCAGGACGTCAACCAGTCGCTCGCCGACAACTTCGGGATGAAGGATGCGACCGGCGCGCTGGTTGGATCGGTAGCGAAGGACGGGGCAGCCGCGAAGGCCGGCGTCGAGCCGGGCGACGTGATCCTGAAGTTCGACGGCAAGGCGATCACGCGGTCGTCGGAGCTCCCGCCGATCGTTGCGCGCCTGACGCCGGGCTCGACGGTTGCGATGGAGCTCTGGCACGACGGCAAGGCGAAGAACGTCAACGTGACGATCGGCGAGCTCGAGGACAAGGCGACTGTCGCTTCGGCGAAGGAAGACGTCGGTCAGGGCAAGCTCGGCGTCGCGGTGCGCGCATTGACGGAGGAGGAGAAGAAGGAAGCGGGTATCGCCGGCGGTGTGGTCGTCGAGGACGTCGCAGGCGCAGCTGCACGCGCCGGCGTGCAACCGGGCGACGTGATTCTCTCGGTCAACCGCACGGCGGTGAAGAGCCCCGAGCAGCTGAGGGAATTGATCGGCAAGGCGGGAAAGAGCGTCGCGCTTCTCGTTCAACGCGAGGACGCGCGGATCTTCATCCCGGTGACGATCGGCTAGCGTTGTCGTTGGTGTCTCCCTGTTGGCGGGCCTCCGGGCCCGCCTTTTTTTGGTTCTTCACCGATTTGCGGGATACAGGAATCGGGCACCCGCCCGGCAACCGCTGCTGTCGTCGAGTTGCGAGAAGGGATCCCGCGTGCACCCGCTGCATCACCCCGTGCGATGACGATCGGCCGGCCTGCTGCGAGCTGTGATCGCGCGCTCGAAGTCGGTGGGAGGCGGCGGTTTACTGCTATCCCCGCCGCCGCAGGCGGTCATGACCAAAGCTCCGGCACCCTTTTCTTGTCGACGGCGCGCGCTTCGTGATGCGCGCAACGGATCATACGGTCGCGCCAGGACAGTCGTAGCATCAATCGCCCGAATCTATCGAAAGCCGCAGTTCTTCATCGCGTGCGGCTAGCTCGGCTCGCTCCCTCATCGCGCGAGCGCGCGGCGCCCCCTCCCCGCGATCGCTCCAGCCCCTCACCGACCGACCCTTGACGCGCCGCGGACGAGTGATATCATAAAAATATCGCACTGCTATCACGGCAGCGAAAGGGAGGGGATGAACACGATTGCCCGCAAAGGAGGTCTGTGGATCGCGGCGGGGACCGCCGTCGGCATCGCCGCCGGCGTTGCGCTCGGTGCCGCCTCGGTAGGTTTGGCGCTGGGACTCGCCGCCGGCATCGTCGCCGGCCTGCTCGCCCGCCGCTGAACGGATCGCCTCGCCCGCCGCGGTAGCGCGAGAGACGTGTTACCCGGCTAGCAGAACGGCGCCGCCCACGCGCGCCGTGATTGCCGTCCCTGTCGCCGCTGTTCGACCGGTCTCTCGCCGGATCGGAACCAACGGGAGTCGCTCGATGCTTCGCATTTGCTCGATCTTGTTCGCCGCGGTGCTGTTCGTCGTCGCCTGGTTCGTCGCCACGACGACAGCGCAGCTCGGCGATCCCGTCGCCACGCATTTCGGCAGCGGCTTTGTCGCGAACGGCTGGGAGCAACGCGACAGCTACCTCAGGTTCGCGCTTTCGTTCGGAACCGCGCTTCCTGTGATCGTCGCGCTCATCGTCGGGTGGGCGCCGCGTCTCTTCCCGCGCTTCGTCAACCTGCCGCACCGCGACTACTGGCTCGCGCCGGAACGCCGCGCGGCGACGTTCGAAACGATCGCAGTGCGCGCCGTGCTGCTGGGCGCGCTGCTCTCGGCGTTCATGGGCGGCGTCCACTGGCTGATCCTGCAGGCGAACGCCGTCGTTCCGCCGCGGCTTCCGCCCAATCTCTTCTGGATGATGCTGATCGCGTTCCTCACCGTGTTCGCGTTCTGGATCTGGGCGTTCTGGTCGCGGTTTCGCGACGCTCCGGGATGAGCGTCGCGGGAAGGCTCCGGACCCCACGGCGATGACCGAGAAGAAGGCCTTCCTGCTGCGCCTCGACAAGGCGGTGTGGGCTGCGCTCGACCGTCTCGCGCGCACGGAGCTTCGCAGCGTCAACGCGCAGATCGAATTCCTGCTGCGTGACGCGCTCGCCCGCCGCGGCATCGGGCCTAGGCCCCCCGGCAGGCGGCGCACGGGCTCAGGCGAGGATTCCTGACCGGCGAGTCGCGTTCGAGGCGAGCCACCGTGACCGCCGAAAACGCCCCATAATCCGCCGCTGGACGCGGACGAGGCCGCGTCTCCGATCAACGTTCCGATCGCGCTTGGCCCCAGGTCGGAGCAGAAGACGAAACAGGGAGAACGAAATGAGCGAATCGGTCCGCTGGACGCGGCGCAACGCAATCGGCGCAGCGCTCGCAGGCGTGAGCGTCGCCGCAATGCCTCTGCGCGCGAAGGCGGCGACGACGCTGCGGTGGGCATCGGTCCTTCCTGCCAATCACCCCGCTACGGTGATGATGGTGCGCGTCGCCAAACAGGTGCGCGTCGAGACCGCCGGCGTCGTCGACATCCAGACGTTCCCTGCCGGACAGCTCGGTTCGTCGCGCGACCTGATCGAAGCGACGTCGAGCGGTGCCGTCCAGATCGTCGACGAGGGCGCGGCGCAATTCGGCCAGTTCGTGCCGCAGTTCTCGATTCTCGAGGCGCCCTACTTGTGGCGCGACGCTCAGCACATGCGCCGCGCATGCACGTCGCCGGTGATGGACGAGATGTCGGCGCTGCTCGTCGCGAAGCGCCAGATGCGCGTGATCGGCGTCACGTACTACGGCAAGCGCCACGTCACGTCCGGCAGCAAGGCGATCAACACCGTCGACGACATGAAGGGCTTCAAGCTCCGCATCCCCGAGGTCGACACGTTCCGCGCGATGGCGGAAGCCTGGGGAGCGCGGCCCACGCCGCTCAACTTCGGCGAGCTCTACCTCGCGCTCTCGCAGGGTGTCGTCGACGGCGAGGAGAACCCGCTGCCGACGATCCAGAGCGCGAAGTTCTTCGAGGTGCAGAAATACCTGGTGCTGACCGGACACATCATCACGCCGCGGTTGATCGCGATCAACGAAGGCGCGTGGGCCTCGCTCGATGCGAAGCAGCGCACGACGCTCAAGAACGCGCTCGACACGCACGGCCTCGCGCAGGACAACGAGATCCTCGCGCAGGAGGGAAAGCTCGTCGACACGTTCAAGGCCGGCGGAATGACGGTGATCCAGCCCGATGTCGAGAGCTTCCGCAAGCCGGTGCTCGCGAGTCTGCCGGCCAAGTTCGAAGCCAAATGGGGCAAGGGACTCTGGGAGCGCATCGCCGCGTACTAACGGCCTGATGCAGCGTGCAGTCGTCGCAGTCCCGGCGCGCGGGCGGCACGCTCGGCTCGTGATCCGTCGTCGGCTCATCGGCGCGTTCGATCAGGCCGCGGCGATCGTCGCTT
>DASSGI010000338.1:0-2202 GCA_035857655.1 Casimicrobiaceae bacterium
TGTGCGGTCGAGCTCGACATGCGGTGCACCCTCCTACGCGGGCCTCGATGACCGCCGCATCACCGCGCGTTGCTCCCGCCCCGATCGAACGCGACTGGCACGCGCTCGCCGCCGACATTCAACGCTGGGGCGAGGCGCTCGGTTTACAGCGCATCGGCATCGCCGACACGAACCTCGATCCGGAGGAGCAACGGCTGCTCGAATGGCTGAGAATGGAACGCCACGGCGCGATGGATTATATGGCAAGGCACGGCGCCGCTCGCGCGCGCCCCGGCGAGCTCGTGCCGGGCACGTTGCGCGTGATCACTGCGCGAGTCGACTACCGGCCCCCGGGCGCGCGCGCGAGCGCGGCAGTGCTCGCCGATCCCACCAAGGCATTCGTCGCGCGCTATGCGCTCGGGCGCGACTACCACAAGGTCCTTCGCGCGAAGCTCAAGCGGCTCGCGTTGCGAATCCGGGTCGCCGTTGGCGACTACGGTTATCGCGTCTTCACCGATAGCGCGCCGGTGCTCGAGGTCGCGCTCGCAGCGAAATCGGGGCTCGGCTGGCAGGGAAAGCACACGCTGCTGCTCACGCGCGATGCAGGGTCGTGGTTCTTCCTGGGCGAGATCTACACCGATTTGCCGCTGCCCGTGACGCCCGCGCAGAGCGCGCACTGCGGCAGCTGCAGCGCGTGCATCGACGTCTGTCCGACGCGAGCGATCGTCGCGCCCTATCAGCTCGACGCGCGCCGTTGCATCTCGTACCTGACGATCGAGCTCAGGGGCAGCATTCCCGAGGAGCTCCGCGCGCTGATCGGCAATCGCGTCTACGGTTGCGACGATTGCCAGCTCTGCTGCCCGTGGAACCGCTATGCGCAGGACGCCAAGGAGCCCTCGTTCGCCGTGCGTAACGGCCTCGACAATGCCGATCTCGTCGCGCTGTTCGCGTGGACGAAATCAGAGTTCGCCGAGCGGATGAAAGGAAGCGCGATTCGCAGGATCGGTTACGAGCGGTGGTCGCGGAACCTGGCCGTCGGGCTCGGCAACGCTCCCTCCTCGATCGAGATCATCGCGGCGTTGCGTGCGCGCGTCGACGATCCCTCCGCGCTCGTTCGAGAGCATGTTGCGTGGGCGCTCGCGCGTCACAACGCTCGCGCGACGCACGAGCGATCCGCCTGACGGCTGCGAGCATGGTACCGCCGCGCTTTGCCGCGGCGATCGGCGGAAAGAAGTGACGCGCTACGCTGACGCGCATGCGATTTCTGCGTGAGATAAAAGGCCAGCGCCGGGTCGTGTGGCTGCTGCATGCCTTTGCCTTTGCCTCCACCCTCCCCGGCTGCTGGGCGAAAACCCGACCTACAGCGCGCGATCTTCGATTCGACTCGCGCACTCCGCTTTGCTCTCGACTAAGCAAGAACCGTAAAAAGAAGGCGAATCACGATCCGATTCAGCAGGATGGAATACATGCGCCGGCGACGAGGGCTTTCGGATGTAAAGACACGCGACTGAAATTCTTACCGATCGGTGCGCGCACGCAAATAGCTCGCGCCCCGATCACGAATCGAGAGCGGCGGGAGAGATGCGCGGCGCATCCCGGCGTGGTCGCAAGCCGACGAACCGGCTCGACTAGCGCGGCGCCCAGTCGAGCAGGAACGCGCGAAACGCGACCGGATCGTAGTTCCTGGTCGCTTCGAGCGCGCTCGTGTCCTGCGAATGCAGCAGGCGGCCGCTTGCGTCGAGAACGAAGAAATGCGGATACCCGGCGACCTTCGGCCAGCGCGAGAGGAACGCCTGATTCTTGTTTTCTTTCGAGAAGTTGATCCGGAGCACGATGAAGTTCGCGTCGCGCAGCTTCGCGAGCTCGGGATTTTCCGCGAAGAAGCGGTCCATGATGTGGCACCACGTGCACCACTCGCCGCCGACTTCGGCGAGAACCCTGCGCCGCGTCACTCGCGCGATTCTCAATGCGGAGTCCAGGTCGCGCGCGGGATCGCGGGAAGCGTCGAAGTGGTTCGGCAGCGGTAACAACTCGGTGGTCGCGAATGCACGCCGCCCGGCAAGCAATGCGGTGAGCGTCGCGACAAAACGGCGACGCGACAGGCGCGTCGACCGACGGCTCACGTTACCGGATCGTGCGTGCGTCGACGTCAACTCGTATCCTTTCATCGGTTACCGCGTGAGCGTCCGCCGGATCAGCGGACCAGCTGATTCATCGAGACGA
>DASSGI010000339.1:0-6555 GCA_035857655.1 Casimicrobiaceae bacterium
GAGCTCGCTTACGCGCCTAGAATATCCATGGCCGCGCGCGCCATCACGACTCGCCCCGAAGCTTCGGGTCGATCGCGTCGCGCAAGCCGTCGCCGAGGAGGTTCAGCGCGAAGATCACGATCAGGATCGCCACACCGGGCACCATCGCGAGCCAGTAGCTGTCGAGGATGTTCTCGAAGCCTTCGCGGATCATTCCGCCCCACGTCGCGATCGGCGGCTTGACGCCCAGGCCCACGAACGCGAGCGACGCCTCGGTGCGGATCGCGTTCGCGAGCCACAGCGAGCCCATCACGAGAATCTCGGGAAGGATGTTCGGCAGGATGTGGCCGGCGAGGATCCGCGTGTCCGAATAGCCCAGCGCGCGACCCGCGTCGATGAACTCGCGCTCCTTCACTGCGATCGTCGGTGCGCGCGCTATTCGCGCGAACGGCGGGATCGACGTCAGCGCGATCGCGATGATGATGTTGAGCATCGAAGGCCCCAGCATCGCGACGAGGATCAAGCCCAGGATCAGCGACGGGAACGCGAGCAGCACGTCCATCGTCTGCATCGTCACGGTGTCGACGCGGCCGCCGTGCCAACCGGCCAGGAGCCCGATCGCAGTTCCGACGATCATCGCCGCAATCGTCGACGCGATGCCGATGACGAGCGAGATCCGCGCGCCGTAGAGCACGCGGGAGAGCGTATCGCGGCCGAAGCTGTCGGTGCCGAGCCAGTGCTCGGCGCTCGGCGGCCGCAGCTTCTCGAGGATGTTCTGGTCGGTCGGATCGTACGGCGCTAGGACGGGCGCCAGGATCGCGATGACGACGACGATCAGGAAGATCGCGAGCCCGATCCACGAAGTCTTGTTCGCGTTGAACGCCTGCAGCGTCGCGCGCGCGAAATACTCGAACGGCGTGGGCGCCACCCCTACGGGCGTCTCGACCTTCGCTTCGGCGCTCGCCTGGTTCATTTGAGCTTCACCCGCGGATCGACGAATCCGTACGTCAGGTCGGTCGCGAGGTTCACCAGCACGACGACCAGCGTGTAGATCACCATCATTCCCTGCAGCATCGGATAGTCGCGCTGGTTGAGCGCGCCGATCAGCAGCTTCCCGAGTCCGGGTCGGCTGAACACGATCTCCGTCAGCACCGAGTTACCAATCAGAATCCCCAGGTAGAGCCCGACGACGGTGATGATCGGGATCAGCGCATTGCGCAGCGCATGCCGCCAGATGACCTTGTTCCACGGCACGCCTTTCGCGCGCGCGGTGCGCACGTAATCTTCGGAGAGCACTTCGAGCATCGCCGAGCGCGTCACGCGCGTCACGTACGCGGCGGTGATGAGACCGAGGCTCACCGCCGGCAGCGTGATCGACTGATACCACGCGGCGAGGCTCCCCGTTCGCGCGCTGATCACCGGGAACCACGGCAGCGCGATCGCGAACAGGAGCAGCAGGATGATCGCGGCGACGAACGGCGGAAACGAGAGACCCAGCAGCGACGAAATCCGCACCGCGTAGTCGACGAAGCGGTTGCGATGAATCGCCGCGTAGACGCCCGCCGGAACCCCGAGCGCGATGCCGAGTATCAGCGAGACCACCGTGAGCTGAATGGTCCACGGCAGGACGCGCAGCACTTCGGAGATCACCGGCTGGCCGGTGACCATCGACACGCCCCAGTCGCCGCGCAGCGCGCCGGTCAGGAACACGACGTACTGCTGCGTGATCGGGACGTCGAGGCCGAGCCGGTGGCGCAGCGCCTCGATCGCCTCGCGACTCGCCTGGTCGCCGAGAATGAGCTGCGCGGGATCGCCGGGGACGATCCGCACCAGCACGAAGACGAGCGTCAGGACCGCGAACAGCGTGACGCAGGCGAACGCGAGACGACGGATCAGGAACGCGGTCATGGTTTCGGGTGGGGCCCGCGCCCCCGATTACGAGCTACTTCGTGAAGCGCGCTTTCTCCGTCACGGGCGGCGACAGGTTCAGCGAGCCCTTGATCGGGTAGCCGAGATCGAGCGTGTCCTTCCACGCCCACAGCTGGAGCTGCTCGTAGATCGGAACGCCGCAGACCGCCTTGATGATCTTCTCCTGCGCGGTCTTCCACAGCGCCTTCTGCTTCGCGGCATCGGGCTCGACGCGCGCGGCGCGGATCTCGGCGTCGGCGACGTTGCAGTGGCTGAAGTTCGTCACCGCGGTCGGCGTGCCGACGATCGATGCGGAGTCGAAGAACTGCGTCAGGTACACGTCGGCGACCGGGAAGCGCGCCGCCTGGTAGTGGACGATCGGCGAGAGATCTTTGCGGATCTGCGCATGGAACGTCGCGTGCTCGACCAATTCGATGTCGAGGTTGATGCCGACCTTCTTGAGCTGCGCCTGCACCGCCTCGATCAGCGTCTGCATGCCGGTCAACGTCGTGTGGATCGTCTTGATCGTCAGGCCGTTCGGATAACCGGCTTCGGCAAGCAGCGCCTTCGCCTTCGCGGGATCGTACGGATAGAGCGGCGCCTTCTCGTCGGTGCCGAGATAGCCGGAGGGCACGACGGAGACCGCTTCGCGCGACGAGCCTGCGCCCTTGAACGCGACGATCGCCTTGCGGTCGATCGCGTACGCAATCGCCTGGCGCACGCGGATGTCGTCGAGCGGCTTCACCGTGATGTTGAGCGACAGCACCGAAAGCTCGCCGGGCTCCATCGCAATCGGCTTGACGCCGGGAAGCTTCGCCGTGCGATCCATCCACGTCTGGTCCTGCTTGCCGTAGATCATGTCGAGCTCGCCGGACTGGAACGCGAGATCGCGGCTCGAGTCCGCGGGGATGTAGCGATACGTGATCTCTTCGAGCATCGGTGCGCCGCGGAAATACTGCTTGTTCGCGACGAGCTTCACGAATTGCTGCGGCTGGTATTCCGAGAACATGAACGGCCCGGTGCCGATCGGCTTCTTCGCGAAGTTCTCGCCCATCTCCTCGGCGGCCTTCTTGCAGATCTGGTTGCCGCCGTTGACGTTCGCGACGTAACCCAGGAAGCCTGCGACGGGGTTCTTCAGCGTGATCTTCACCGTGTACTTGTCGACCGCCTCGACTTTGTCGAGCGCATTGAAATCGTTCGAGTACGACGACGTCGCCTTGTTGCTCGCGCGCTTGATCGAGTAGACGGCGTCATCGGCGGTGAACTCACCGTAGCCGTGATGGCATTGGACGCCGCGCCGAAGCTTGAACGTCCATTCGGTGCCGGCGGGATTCGATGTCCAGCTCTCGGCGAGGTCGGGCTCGATGAACTCGGGGCTGATCTGGCCGGGACGGATCCGGACGAGGCCGTTGAACATCCACGAGAGCAGCCCCTTGTCGGGCGTCGTCGACGCGATGTGCGGGTCGAGCTTCCCGGCATCGGCCGAGCCCATGCCGACGACGAGCGTCTTCTTTTGCGCGAATGCGAGCGGCGCCGAAAAGAGCGCTGCCGAAAGGACTGCGACGACGAGCTTCTTCATGGTCTCCCCCTATGAATGTGACCGGGATTGTGACCGCAGCCGCCGTGGCGTGCAAGCGCCTGCAGGATGGCAATGGCGAGGCGTTGCACGCGAAGTGCCCGTCCGACCGCGGCGGGTCAACCGTGCAGCGTCAGATCCGCCGTTGCGATCGACTTGTCCTTGAAGCGCCCCAGACGGAACGCCGAAAGATCGAGACGTGGCCGGCGTTCCAGCGCAAGGTCGGCGCAGAGCAAACCGCTGATCGGGCCGAGACAGAAGCCATGCCCCGAAAACCCCGCAGCAACGACGAGACCCGCGACGGATTCGGGCGCGTCGATCACGGGCAACGCGTCCGGCGTGAGGTCGATCAAGCCGCCCCACGTGCGCGCGATCGGCGCGCGGCCGGCAGCGGGCAACACGTTCGCGACGAGATCGACGACGTTGCGGACTTCGCTCGCCGATGGCGCGAGCGAATCGGTCGTCCACCGCGCAGGATCGAGCTCCCATTGACCCAGCCCGCCGGTGAAGCGCAGGCGGCCGTCGGCTTCCTGACGTCCGGCGCAATCTGCGTTGGCCACGCCAAAGACCTGATCAAAGCATGGCGAGAGCGGCTCGCTTTGCACGACGGTCACGATCCTGATCGACAACGGCAAATCGAGGCCGAGCGGTCGCAGCAGTTCCGGTGTGTTGACGCCTGCGGAGACGATCACGCGATCGGCCGATATGAATCCGGCGTCGGTTTCGATACCCGTCACCCGATCGCGTGCAACGCGTATCGCACGCGCCGCGACGTTCTCGCGGATCGTTGCGCGATGGCGCCGCGCGGATTCGGCAAGCGCATGCGTCGCCTTGATCGGATTAGCATGGCCATCGGTCGGACAAAACGAGGCTGCGAGGATATTGGCCGACAGCGCGGGAGCGATCGCGCGCACGGCGGCGTTGTCCGGAAGGAAATCGATGTCGAGACCTCGTTCCCGCTGGCCCGCGACGAGCGCGCGGATCACGTCGAATTCGGCCGGTGTACGCGCGAGCCGCAGATTGCCGTTGCGCCGATACTCGACGTCGGCATCGAGCGTCTCGCGCAGTTCCGCCCATATCGCGACCGCCGCACGGGCGAGAGGCAATTCGGCGGGATCGCGCCCCGATTGACGCACGCCTCCCAGTGTCCAGCCGGACGCCATTGCGGCAATGGATCTCGCTTCGATCAGCGTGACCGCGTGACCCTCGCGCGCGAGCGCATCGGCGGTCGCGGTACCGGTGATTCCACCTCCGATGACGACGATGTCGGGCATCGTGCGAATGCTTGCTGACCTCCGGGCCGACCATGATGGCGTCGCATGATCACGCGTGCAAGCTTGCGCAGCCGCAACTTGCGCCTGCGACAATTGATGGACCAGAATTGCAGTTGGGAGGCGCATGGCGTCAGGAAAATCGGGGTCCGCATTCGGGAAGCCCTACTGGTGGGAAGCGGCGCCGCGCGAAGCGCCGACCGAAGTCTTGCTCCCGCCCAAATGCGATGTCGCGATCATCGGCGCCGGTTACACGGGACTCTCCGCCGCGTTGACGCTCGCCCGCGCGGGACGCAGCGTCGTCGCTCTCGATTCGGAGGCACCCGGCCAAGGCGCGTCGAGCCGATCCGGCGGCATGATCGGTCACGGTCACCGCATCTCGTACGTCGAGCTGATCGGACGCTTCGGAGCCGAGAAGGCGAAGGACCTCGTTCGCGAGGGAATCGCGTCGCTCGACTTCTTGAAGGCACTGATCGTCGACGAAAGAATCGACGCGAAGCTCCAGCTCACCGGACGAATGCGCGGCGCACATACCGAAGCCGCGCTTGCGTCGATGCGCCGCGACGCCGGGGCGCTGCGCCGCGACTTCGGCATGCCGATCGACGATCTCGCGAAAGCCGACGTTCAGCGCGAGATGGCTGCAGATGTCTACCAGGGCGCGCTGCTCTTTCGCACGCACGGCGCAGTGCATCCAGCGCTGCTGCATCAGGGATTGCTCGAGCGGGCGCGCGAAGCCGGCGTGATCGTCTTGGGCTTCACGCCCGTCACCGCAGTCGAGCGCGAAGGCAAGCCGGCCGTCGTACACACGGCGCGCGGGCAAATCGAGGCCGGTGAAGTCGTCGCGACAACCAACGGCTATTCGGGACGGGCGTTACCCGCGCTCGCCCGCCGCATCGTCACGATCCCGAGCTTCATGATCGCTACGGAATCGCTGGGCGAAGCGCGTGTGCGCAGCCTGATTCCGCACGGCAGGATGATCGTCGAGACGCGTTCGACGCACCGCTACTATCGGCCCTCTCCCGACGGCACGCGTATCGTCATCGGCGGACGCGCCGCGCTGCATCCGATTCATCTCGATGTCGCGGCGCGCTGGCTGATGAGCGAATTGCGCGCGATCTTCCCGTCGCTGCGCGATGTGCGCGTGAGCCACGCGTGGACCGGCAACGTCGCGATGACGCGCAGCGATCTTCCGGGAATCGGCCAGCGCGACGGCATCTGGTACGCGCTCGGCTGCAACGGCGGAGGTGTCGCGATGATGCCGTACCTGGGCCGGAAGCTCGCGCTCAAGATCCTGGGAAAACCCGAGGGACGAACCGCGTTCGACGACGTGCCGCTCGCCGCAGTTCCGCTCTATAACGGAACCGCGTGGTTCCGGCCGCTGATGACGTGGTGGTTCCGCGCGTCGGATAAACTGCGCGGCTACTGAAAAAAGTAGGGTCAGAGACGGCGCGACGCATGACCGTACCCACCAAGACCCACATCGTCATCATCGGCGGCGGCATCATCGGCTGCAGCATCGCATATCACCTCGCGAAGCTCGGTGAGCGCGACGTCGTCCTGCTCGAACGGCTGCAGCTGACGCACGGCGCGACGTGGCACGCGGCAGGCCTCGTCGGGCAGCTGCGCAGCAGCAGCAACCTCACGCGCCTGATGCGCTACTCGGCCGAGCTCTACGCGAAGCTCGAAGCCGAGACGGGCCAGGCGACCGGATGGCATGGCGTCGGAAGCCTGCGTCTCGCGTCCTCTCCGGCCCGCTGGCAGGAGCTCAAGCGCTCGGCGACGATGGCGAAGGGCTTCGGCTTTCACGTCGACCTCGTCGGC
>DASSGI010000340.1:0-3963 GCA_035857655.1 Casimicrobiaceae bacterium
GGGGGTGGAACCATCCCCCACCGCGACCGCTCATCGCGAGCGCTCGACGAATCGCGATTCGGTGATGATCGCGTCGACGCGAGCGTCGTGCGGCGCCGCAGGCACGCGCTCGATCAACTGAATGTCGAACGCGCCGGCGACTCGGGCAGCGCCCGGCGCGAGCAGTGGAAGCAGGCGGTCGTAGTAGCCGCCCCCGTAACCGAGCCGGCGGCCGTCCGGATCGAACGCAACGCCGGGAACGAGCACGAACTCGATCGCTTCCCGCGGAACCCGCGGGCGCTCGGGACGCGGTTCCGGGATATCGAGATGTCCCGGGACGACGTCGCGATTGAGGTCGGCGATCGAATGCAGGTCGAGCATCCGCGCCTGCCGGTCGACTCGCGGAACGACGACGGTCTTCGCTGCGGCAAGCGCTGCGTCGACGAGCGGTCGGGTACTCCACTCGCTGCGAAAGGCGAGCGTCAGCAGCACGGTGCGCGCCGCGGCGAATTCCGGCAGCGCCGCGACCCGCTGCGCGATTGCCGCCGATGCTGCGGCGCGCACATCCGCGGGGAGCGCATCGCGCCGCGCGAGAACCTCCCGGCGCAACGCGAGCTTCGCTTCGTGCAGCGCGGCCCCCTGCGGTGCGTCAGCTGCGCTGCCGGAGGCTGCGTTAGGCATCCGCGAATGGTAACGCATTGCAACAGACGGTTCGCCTGTTACGGAGGGCCTCGATCCTGCGAAAACTAGAGCCTGCTAACGCTATGGCGCCCATAGCGTTAGCAGGCCCTATAATCATTGCTTCTTCCGAGGTTCCCGATGAACCACAATCACCAGATCTATCGCGACCGCCGCGCTGCGCTGCTCAAGCAGATGCGCGAGCAGACCGGCGGCGGCCTCGCACTCGTGCCCACGGCGGCCGAAGTCCCGCGCAATCGCGACTCGCTCTATCCGTTCCGCCACGACAGCTATTTCTACTACGTGTCGGGATTTCCCGAGCCCGAGGCCGTCGTCGCGCTGATCGCGGGACCGGAAGGCGATCGACAGATGCTCTTTTGCCGCGAAAAAAACGCGGAGCGCGAGATCTGGGACGGTTTTCGCTACGGTCCGGATGCTGCGCGCGAGATTTTCGGCTTCGACGAAGCGCATCCGATCGACGAGATCGACAAGTTTCTGCCCGATCTCGCCGCGGACCGTCCCGCGCTCTACACTCCGCTCGGCCTCTTCGCGCCGTGGGATCTGCGCGTCAGCGACCTGCTGAACGAAGTGCGCTCGCGTGCACGCACCGGCGTTTCGGCGCCGGCGGAGATCGTCGACGTGCGCCAGGCACTCGATTCGATGCGCCTCGTCAAGGACGCGCACGAGCTCGCGCTGATGCGCCGTGCCGCAACGGTTTCGGCGAAAGCGCACCTGCGCGCGATGCAGCGTACGCGCGCCGGCTGGTACGAGTATCAGGTCGAGGCCGAGCTCGCGCACGAGTTCCTGAGCTCAGGCGCGCAGGCTGTCGCGTATTCGCCGATCGTCGCCGGCGGACCCAACGCCTGCGTGCTCCACTACCGCGACAACAACCGGCAGCTGCAGGATGGAGAGCTGCTGCTAATCGACGCCGGCTGCGAGTATCGGGGCTACGCGTCCGACATCACGCGGACTTTTCCCGTGGGCGGCAAGTTCAGCGGCCCGCAGAAGGCGATCTACGAGCTCGTGCTCACCGCCCAGCAGGCGTGCATCGACGCGGTGAAGCCCGGCGCCGAATTCCACGACTACCACAAGGTGGCCGAGCGCGTGCTCGCGCGAGGCTACATCGATCTCGGGCTTTGCAAGGGGACCCTCGACGACGTGCTCGCGAGCGGCAGCTACAGGCAGTTCTACATGCATCGCGCCGGACACTGGCTCGGCATGGACGTTCACGACGCCGGCGCGTACCAGGTGAAAGGCGCGTCACAGCGCCTCGCGCCCGGCATGGTGCTCACCGTCGAGCCCGGCACGTACATTCGCCCGGCGGACAACGTCCCCGAAAAGTTCTGGGACATCGGCGTGCGGATCGAGGACGACGTGCTGGTGACGGCGAACGGCGTCGAGAACCTGACCGCGGCGGCACCGAAGACGGTGGCCGACGTCGAACGAGCCTGCCAGCGCTGATATTCGTCAGCCGCCGATCGCGGTGGCGGCCGCATTCCCATGCTCGATGACGTCGTCATCGTTGGAGCCGGTCCGGTAGGCGCCACGCTCGCGCTCGCGTTGGCCGACGGCGATCTCGAAGTCGTCGTGCTCGATGCGCGCGCGCCCGGGGAGACACTTCGCGGCGATCGCTCGCTCGCGTTGTCGCACGGCGCGCGGCTCATCATGGAGCGCATCGGCGTCTGGGGATCTCTTGCGGAAAGCGCCGACGCGGTGACGCCGATCACGCGCATCGACATCTCGCAGGCCGGCGGCTTTGGTGCGATGCAGCTCGCAGCCGACGAGCAGGGCCTGCCTGCACTCGGCTACGTCGTCAGCTATCGCGCGCTGCAACGAGCGCTCGATGCCGCGCTGGCGCGAACGCGCGTCGCAGTGCGGCATCGGATGACCGCGACGGAGGTTGGCGGCACGCCGGCCTATGCCGCGGTGTCGCTGCAGGATGCGGATGCCGGGCCGCTTCTCGCGCGGCTTGCAGCGGTTGCCGACGGGACCGGCGCAAGCGTTGCCGGAATCGCGCGGCGGCGCCACGATTACGGGCAGGTCGCGCTGATTGCCAAGGTGTGGACCGCAACGCCGCACGCGGGACTCGCTTACGAGCGCTTCACGCCGGAAGGTCCGATGGCGCTGCTGCCGGAAGGCGATCACTACGGGCTCGTCTGGACCGCAACACCGGAGCGGGGGGATGCGCTGCTCGCGATCGACGACGAGCTCTTTCTCGCCGAGCTCGCGCAGCGGTTCGGCAAGCGTGCCGGCGCGTTCGAGAAAGTCGGCGAGCGGCGCACGTTTCCGCTGGCGATGGAATTCGCTGCCGAGCCCGCGGGCGTGCGCCGCGTCGTGCTCGGCAACGCGGCGCAAACGCTTCATCCCGTCGCCGGCCAGGGCTTCAACGTCGGGCTTCGCGACGCCTGGGAGCTTGCGCAGATCGTCCTCGATACGCCGCGCGACGCAATCGGCGATCGCGCGATGCTCGACAGATACTCGCGCGCCCGCCGCACCGACCGCATCGCGGGCATCGCGTTCACGCACGGCCTGGTCGGAATCTTCGGCAACGACGTTCCACTCGTCCGCTGGCCGCGGGGGTTGGCGCTTACTTTGCTCGGCGCGGTGCCCGCAGCGAAGCGCGCGTTCGCGCGCGCGATGCTCTTCGGATTGCATTAGATCCTGGCAGCGATCCGTTCGAACTGCAGCCAGGAGTTTGGATCGTCGCCGGTGGTTCGCGGAGGTGGTTTCATAACCTGTTGATTTCGTGAAACGGCGCGCGCTCGATCCACGTGGGTGACACGAACGTTCGACGTCGGGCATCTTTCTTCCGCGTGGATCCCGTGTGATGCACAAACGACGCCCGCTGATCGATCGTCGATGCTCCAAAAAGCGTGCCATGCGCGCAACACTTTCGCCTGCGCGAAAAAGATGTGTGTTTCATCGCTTCCATCGTGCGAAGACCGGTTTATAATTCGCTCCCCTCGCTGTTGATTTCCGCTCACCTCTCTTTTCGATTTCGTGCAGATCGGCCGCCACGTTCTTCCGAACAATCTCGCCGTCGCACCGATGGCGGGCGTAACCGACCGTCCGTTCCGGCAGCTGTGCAAGCGGCATGGCGCGGGCTACGCGGTGTCCGAGATGGTCGCGTCGAATCCGCGGCTGTGGGGAACGGAAAAATCGCAGCGGCGCACCGATCATCGCGGCGAAGTGCGTCCGATTGCCGTGCAGATCGCAGGCGCCGATCCTGCGTTGATGGCGGAAGCGGCGCGGTACAACGTCGCGCGCGGTGCCGAGATCATCGACATCAACATGGGTTGCCCGGCG
>DASSGI010000341.1:0-12007 GCA_035857655.1 Casimicrobiaceae bacterium
CTGGTGCAGATCGTTCTGGAACACGACCTTGCCGGGGGTGGTCGCGATGTTGACGCCGAGCTCGAAGGCCTTCGGGTCGGTCATCGAGATCTTGAGGCGGCCGTGCCCGCGCTCGATGTCGTCGAGCAGGTTGTTGAGCCCCTTGACGAGGTTTTGCCCGCCGGTTGCGATCGTTTCGCGGAATACTTCGGGATTCGTCAGCGCGAAGTTCGACGGCGCGAGCGCGTCGATGTACTGGCGCGTGAAGAAGTCGACCTTCTTCTTCGTCCCGTCGTCGAGGCCTTCGACGTTCGCGACGGCGTCGTGGAGCCAGCGCGCCGTGATCAGGTAGCTCTGCTTGATGTAGTCGAACAGGAAATGCTCTTCCCAGTCTTCGTGGCGGAATCGCTTGTCGCCTTTCGTCGGCTCGGCGACCGGATCCGGAGCCCCGCCCATCAGTTTCGCCGTCGACGCCTGCCAGAGGCTCATGTACTCCCACCACAGGTTCATCTGCGCTTCGGCCATCCGGTACGGATTCGCCATCATCTTCGCGGCGAGCTCCATGAACGCCTTGCCGATTCCGAGCTGATCGGTGACGAGCGTCGGCGCGGAGCCGGCCTGGCGAGCCGCGAACTCCCCGATGACCTTCGCGCTCTTTTCCGCCGCGGTGCGCAAGGATTCGGCGAGCGCGACCGGATCGTATGCGGGCTTCGGAACGACTTCCTTGTCGGCGGTCTTGGCGGGTGACGACATGATTTCGATTCTTTCGTTGCGGGAACGGGATGAGGTCGTGCGAATTCAGCGGGGCGACGCCGCGAATCGCAGCGTCCCGTCGGCGGCGATGCCGCGCTCGAGGCGTCCGGCGTGCCAAAGGTGGTTGAGATGCGCGATCGCCTCGCCCATCGCGAAAAAGAGCTGGTGGACGTCGAGCTCGCGACGGAACAGCACCGGCACGAGCTCGGCGGCAGACGAAGACTCGCTCGAGGCGCTCACCGCCTGCTCGAGCTCCGTGAGGCGCGCCGCGTGATGCGCGCGAAGCTGATCGACGCGAATCGGGATGCCCCGGAACGGGAGCCCGTGCGACGGCAGCACGAGCGTGTCGGGCGACAGCGCTTCGAACGCCGACAGCGAATCGAGAAACGATGCGAGGGGGTCGCCGTCGGGCTCGATCGGCTGGACACTGACATTGGTGCTGATCTTGGGCAGCAGCATGTCGCCTGCGATGAGGACGCCGCGCTCCGCCGAATGGAGCGACGCGTGTTGCGGCGAGTGACCGAAGCCTTCGACGACGCGCCACGTCGTTCCGGCCGCGCGTCGTGTGTCGCCTTCGCGCAACCGCAGGAACGTGGACGGAAGCTCCGGCACGCCGCGCCGGTAGCGGTTGCCGCGGCCCTCGAGAGCGCCGAGCTTGTCCGGCGCGAGCCCGTGGCGGCGAAACAGATCGAAGACCGCTCGCGTCGCGTATCCGCCGGTGTCCGCGACGAGCGCGTGCGCGGTCAGGAATTCGGAGAGCGTCATCGCGACCGCCGCTCCGGTGTGCGCCGAAAGCCACGCGGCATTGCCGACGTGGTCGGGGTGGCAGTGCGTCGCGATGATGCGGCGTATCGGACGCGCTCGAAGGGTCGTCGCGAAATGGCGATCCCAGAACGCGCGCGTCGGCGCGTCGCCGAAGCCGCAGTCGACGAGCGTCATCCCGTCGTCGTCTTCGAGCAACCAGAGGTTGATGTGGTCGAGCGCAAACGGAAGAGGCATCCGCAGCCAGTGAACGCGCGGTGCGATCTCGATCGTCTCGCCGGGGGGCGGCGGGGTTGCGACCGGATATTCGAGCGCTGCGGGGAGAGCCGCGTTCATCGAGTTTACGTGGGGATGAGGGTCGCGGCGCGCAAGCCGACGCTCGGGCGCGCGAAGTCCGCGGGCGGACGTGTTTTTGTGCAACGCAGCATGGTCGTTGACGCGACCGAATATGTCAAGCCGATATGCTATCGTGACAGACGATCGTCCTGTCTTGCATTTTCCGCCGGCCTCCCATCCGATGTCCGCCGTCTCCGCATCCGCGCGACGCCCGAAGCCGCCGGCCGAGGACCGCCAGGGGCCGACGTACTCGATTTCGGACCTCGCGCGCGAGTTTGCGCTCACTCCGCGGGCGATACGATTCTACGAGATCGAGGGGCTGATCGCCCCGCGGCGGCGCGGGCAAGCCCGGATCTACGGCGAGCGCGAGCGCACGCGAATCAAGCTGATCCTCCGCGGAAAGCGGCTCGGATTCGCACTGTCGGAAATCCGTGAGCTCTTCGACATCTATGCGGCGACGGGCAGTGAGCGGCCGCAGCTCGTGAAGTTCCTGCAGATGCTCGCCGAGCGGCGGGCGCTCCTCGACCAGCAGCGCGAGGACATCGACGCTGTGCTCGCCGAGATCGCGGTGCTCGAGCGCGACTGCCGCCGGCGGCTCAAGCAGCGAAGCGCCGCCGGCGACGAAACGAACGACGGCGCGGCTGCGGACCGTTGATGTTGACGTTTACGTAAACGTAATGTAGAGTCGGAATGCTGCGGCCGTATCCCGCGATCTCGTCCGACGCGATGCCGATGGCCGTTGCCGACACCCTTGCGATGAGCTTGTCGCCTCAAGCCACGAGTGCAGCAACTTTCCAACCCGCGAATCCCGGCTACGCGGAGCGGGTCCGCTCGAGCTTCGCGCGGCAGCAGGCGATGACGCTCGTCGGCGCGGAGCTCGTCGCTGTTTCGCCGGGCTACTGCGCAATTGCGCTCGTCCCGCGACCCGAAGTCACGCAGCAGCACGGTTACGTTCATGCGGGTATCGTCGCGACGATCGTCGATTCCGCAGGCGGCTATGCCGGCTTTACGCTGTTCCCGACCGACGCGTCGGTGCTGACCGTCGAATACAAGTTGAACCTGCTCGCGCCGGCGACCGGCGATCGTCTGGTCGCCGAGGGCTTCGTCGTGAAGCCCGGCCGCACGCTCGTGATCACCCGCGGCGAAGTCCACGCCGAGCGCGCCGGCACGCGCACGCTCGTCGCGTTGATGCAGCAGACGCTGATGGTCATGGGCGGCAAGCCCGACGCCTGAACAACGACGGAAGGATCAAAAGGATGCTCGACTTCCCGGTCCTCAAGTTCGATCACGGCGAGACGATCGACATGCTGCGGGCGAGCGTCCGCCAGTTCGCCGCGAACGAGATCGCTCCGCGCGCCGCCGACATCGATCGCGACAACGCGTTTCCGGCCGACCTCTGGCGCAAGTTCGGCGACCTCGGACTCCTCGGCATCACCGTCGAGGACGAGTTCGGCGGCACGAACATGGGTTACCTCGCGCACGTGATCGCGATGGAGGAGGTGAGCCGCGCATCGGCCGCCGTGGGCCTTTCCTACGGTGCGCATTCGAACCTGTGCGTCAACCAGATCCGGCGCAACGGGACGCCCGCGCAGAAGCGCAGGTACCTGCCGAAGCTCGTCTCGGGCGAGCACGTCGGCGCGCTCGCGATGAGCGAGCCCGGCGCAGGATCCGACGTCGTGTCGATGCGGCTCGCCGCGCAGGCCAGCGGGGATCGCTACGTGCTCAACGGCAGCAAGATGTGGATCACGAACGGCCCGGACGCCGATACGCTCGTCGTCTACGCGAAAACCGACGCGAGCGGCGGACCGCGCGGGATCACCGCGTTCCTGATCGAAAAGGGAATGAAGGGATTCTCGACGGCGCAGAAGCTCGACAAGCTGGGCATGCGCGGCTCGAACACCTGCGAGCTCGTGTTCGCCGACTGCGAGGTGCCCGCGGAAAACGTGCTCGGCCAGGAAGGCCGCGGCGTCAACGTGCTGATGAGCGGCCTCGACTACGAGCGTGCGGTGCTCGCCGGCGGCTCGCTCGGAATCATGATGGCTTGCCTCGACGTCGTGCTTCCCTACGTCCATGAGCGCGTCCAGTTCGACCAGCCGATCGGCGCGTTCCAGCTGATGCAGGGGAAGCTCGCCGACATGTACACGGCACTCAATTCCGCGCGCGCCTACGTCTATGCGGTCGCCCAGGCCTGCGACCGCGGCGAGACGACGCGCAAGGATGCCGCCGGCGCGATCCTCTTCGCGAGCGAGCGCGCGACCTGGATGGCGGGCGAGGCGATCCAGTGCCTCGGAGGCAACGGCTACATCAACGACTACCCGACCGGGCGGCTCTGGCGCGACGCGAAGCTCTACGAGATCGGCGCCGGAACTTCGGAGATTCGCCGGATGCTGATCGGCCGCGAGCTCTTCAACGACACCAAGTGACGGGCGGCTCGGCCCTCACGAAACTTTGCGGAGAACTTCGATGCTCAACGATCCGATTGTCATCGTCGGCGCGGCGCGCACCCCGATGGGCGGGCTCCTCGGCGACTTCGCCTCCTTGTCGGCGAGCGACCTCGGCGCGGTCGCGATCAAGGCGGCGCTCGAGCACGCGCGTGTCGCAGCTCCCGACGTCGACGAGGTGATCATGGGCTGCGTGTTGCCGGCGGGACAGGGCCAGGCGCCGGCGCGCCAGGCCTCTATCAAGGCGGGCGTGCCGCTTTCGGTCGGCTGCACGACCGTCAACAAGATGTGCGGATCGGCGATGAAAGCGGCGATGCTCGCGCACGACCTGATCGTCGCCGGATCGGCCGACGTCGTCGTCGCGGGCGGGATGGAAAGCATGTCGAACGCGCCCTACCTGCTGCCGAAGGCGCGCGCCGGCTACCGGATGGGGCATCAGGTCGCTCAGGATCACATGTTCCTCGACGGGCTCGAAGACGCGTACGAGAAGGGCCGCCTGATGGGGACGTACGCCGAGGATTGCGCAGCGAAGTTCGAGTTCACGCGCGAGGCGCAGGACGCTTTCGCGCTCGCGTCGCTCTCGCGTGCGCTCGGCGCGAACAACGACGGTACGTTCGCGTGGGAAACCGCCCCGGTGACCGTTCCCGGCAGGAAGGGTGACGTCGTCATCGACCACGACGAGCAGCCGGCGAAGGCGTCGCCGGAAAAAATCCCCACGCTCAAGCCCGCGTTTCGCAAGGATGGAACGGTGACCGCCGCGAACTCGAGCTCGATCTCCGACGGCGCCGCGGCGCTCGTGCTGATGCGACGCTCGACTGCGGAAAAGCGCGGACTCACGCCGCTTGCGGTGATACTCGCGCACACGACGTATGCGGCGGCGCCGGGGGATTTTCCGACGGCGCCCATCGGCGCGATCGACAAGCTCTACCGCAAGACGGGCTGGACGACGAAGGACGTCGATCTCTTCGAGATCAACGAAGCGTTCGCCGTAGTGACGATGGCAGCGATGAAGGAGCACGGAATCGCGCACGAGAAGGTCAACGTCCACGGCGGCGCGTGCGCGCTCGGGCATCCGATCGGCGCGTCCGGCGCGCGAATCGTCGTCACGCTGCTCGGCGCGTTGCGTAAGCAGGGGAAGAAGCGCGGCGTCGCATCGCTGTGCATCGGCGGCGGCGAAGCCACGGCGATGGCGATCGAGCGGGTCTAGTACAGAACGTGGCGGAAGATTTGTAAACAAGGTTGACAAATTCGGACGTGCGCTGATGCCAAGCATTGACAACCTGCTGCTCTTCGTCGCCGCGAGCGTGCTCCTCGTGCTGACGCCGGGGCCGAATCTGCTGTACCTGCTGTCGCGAACGCTCGCGCAGGGGCGCTCCGCCGGACTCGTGTCGCTCGCGGGCACGGCGAGCGGATTCATCGTGCACATCGTCGCGGCGTCGCTCGGGCTCTCCGCGGTGTTCGTCGCAGTTCCTGTCGCTTACGACGCGTTGCGCTGGGCAGGCGCGGGTTACCTGCTGTGGCTCGCGTTCGATGCGATTCGCTCGGGGGCCGGCGGCGGTGCCGGCGGAATCTTTGCGCCGCGGGCGCTCGCCAAAGCCGCGCCAGCCAGGCTCTTCCGGATGGGGCTCGTTACCAGCATCCTCAATCCGAAGGTGGCGCTGTTCTACCTTGCGCTGTTTCCCCAATTCGTCGAGCCTGCACGCGGCAACGTGCTCGGCCAGTCGCTGGTGCTGGGTTTCGTCCAGATTGTCATCGCGGTCATCGGCGACGCGCTTTTCATCCTCGCGGCGGCGCGTGTATCTCGCTGGTTCACCGATCGGCCATTCTGGGCCGCGGTGCAGCGCTGGCTCCTTGCAAGCGTGTTCGCCGGCATCGCGGCGAAGCTCGCGTTCGACGACCGCCGATGAGCGCAGCGGTGCGAACGGTCGAATTCCTGATTCCGGTCGGCGCGGCAGGGCGCTGATGCTCCTTTCCGACGAACAGGCCTCCATTCGCGACACGCTGCGCGCGTTCGCCGCGGAGCGGATCGCGCCGCATGCGGCGCGCTGGGATCGCGAGCATCATTTCCCGCGCGAGGAGCTCTCAGCGCTCGGCGAGCTGGGAGTCATGGGCGTGGTCGTGCCGGAGCGCTGGGGCGGCGCGGCGCTCGACTACATATCGCTCGCCGTCGCGCTCGAGGAAATCGCCGCCGGCGACGGCGCCGTCTCGACGATCGTCAGCGTTCAGAACTCGGTGGTGTGCGGCCCGATCAACGCGTTCGGAAGCGACGCGCAAAAGGAGCGATTCCTCGTACCGCTCGCGCGCGGCGAGAAGCTCGGGTGCTTTTGCCTGACCGAGCCGCACGTGGGGTCCGACGCGGCAGCGATCGCCACCCGCGCCGAGCGGCGGGGCGATGCGTTCGTTCTGAACGGCGTCAAGCAATTCATCACGACCGGAAAGAACGCGGACGTCGCGGTCGTGTTCGCCGTCACCGACAAGGCGGCGGGCAAGAAAGGGATCTCGGCGTTCCTGGTCGAGACGTCGACGCCCGGTTACGTCGTCGCGCGCGTCGAGGAAAAGCTCGGCCAGCGCGCGTCCGACACCGCGCAAATCGTGTTCGAGAATTGCGAGGTGCCCGCGGCGAACCTGCTGGGTCGCGAAGGAGAGGGCTACCGGATTGCGCTCGCGAACCTCGAGGCGGGCCGCATCGGCATCGCGGCGCAGGCCGTCGGGATGGCGCGCGCCGCGTTCGAAGCTGCGCTCGCGTACGCGCACGAGCGAACGAGCTTCGGCAAGACGCTCACCGAGCACCAGGCAGTCAACTTCAAGCTCGCCGACATGGCGACGGCGATCGAAGCCGCACGGCAGCTGGTCTGGCACGCAGCCGCCCTGCGCGACGTGGGTCGTCCCTGCCTCAAGGAAGCGTCGATGGCGAAGCTCTTCGCGTCCGAGATGGCCGAGCGGGTCTGTTCCGGTGCGATCCAGGTGCACGGCGGTTATGGCTACGTCAGCGACTTCCCGGTCGAGCGCATCTATCGCGACGTTCGCGTCTGCCAGATCTACGAAGGCACGAGCGAGATCCAGCGGCTCGTCATCGGCCGCGCGCTTGCTTCCTGATTCGAAGTGCCGGAGAACCGATCGATGGCCACCGCAATCGACTTCTATTTCGACTTCTCGTCGCCGTACGGCTTCCTCGCGTCGCAGAAGATCGAGGCGCTCGCGCAGAAATACGGCCGCGCCGTCGACTGGCATCCGGTGCTCCTTGGCGTGATCTTCAAGGAGACGGCGATGGCGCCGCTCACCGAGGTCCCGCTCAAGGGCGACTATTCGCGGCGCGACTTCGCGCGCAGCGCGCGTTTCCATGGCGTCGAATTCAGCATGCCGGCGAAGTTTCCGATCGCCACGATCGCTGCCGCGCGGATCGTGCTGTGGCTGAAAAGTCGCGACCCGGCGCTCGCGGCGCGCGTCGCGAAGGCGCTGTACCGCGCGTACTTCCTCGCCGAAATCGACATCTCCGACCCGGAGCAGGCGATCGCGGTCGCGGCGAAGGAAGGCGTCGACGCGAACGAAGCGCGCGCGGCGATCGCGGACCCTGCGGTGAAGGATCGGTTGAAGCGCGAGGTCGAGCAGGCGATCGCGCGCGGCGTGTTCGGCTCGCCGTTCGTCATTGTCGACGGCGAGCCGTTCTGGGGACTCGATCGTTTCGATCAGATCGACCGCTGGCTCGCGACCGGCGGCTTCTGAAACGAGAGGGAGCGCTGCTGGAATGGCCGAGTACACGCTCTACTGCTTCGCGCAATCGGGAAACGCCTACAAGCCCGCGCTCGCGCTCGAGCTCGCCGGCGCCGACTGGTCGCCGCGCTTCGTCGATTACTTCGGCGGCGAGACGCGCACGCCCGCGTATCGCTCGCTCAACGTGATGGGCGAGGTGCCGCTGCTCGAACATCGGGGCGTCGCGCTTAGTCAATCGGGCGTGATCCTCGACTACCTCGCCGGGACGCTCGATCGCTTCGGACCGGCGAGCGACGCCGAGCGCCGCGACATCCTGCGCTGGGTGCTCTTCGACAACCACAAGCTCACGAGCTACACGGCCACGTATCGCTTCATGCGCGCGTTCGTGAAGAACCCCGATCCTGCGGTAATGGGCGAATTCCGGCGCCGCGCCGAGGGCGCGTGGAGCGTTCTCGCCGCGCATCTCGACGGCCGCCGCTTTGTCGTCGGGGACCGGCTCACGATCGCCGATATCTCGCTTTGCGGCTATCTCTTCTTCGATGACGAGATCGGCGTCGACTGGAACGTGTATCCTTCGATCCGCGACTGGCTCGCGCGGATCCGCAGCGAACCGCGGTGGGCGCATCCCTACCAATTGATGCCGGGGCATCCGCTGCCGGCAACCGGCTGAAAAAATGGGGTCAGAGACGATTTACGGCTGTTCGGCCAGCGGTGCGAGGACGGATCGGGACGGAAGTGATTCGTCTCCGACCCGATTTTTCTCCGGGCGGGCGCGGAGCCTTCCGTGAGCGGGATCCACGACGTGGGTCTCTTCGTCGTCGCCGGACTGCTGCTCAACATCACGCCCGGTCCCGACATGACGTACATCGCCGCACGCGCGGCTGCCGGCGGCTTTCGTGCAGGCGTCGCGGCGACGCTCGGCATCACGTCGGGGTGCGTCGTGCACACGCTTGCCGCGGCGGCAGGTCTCTCGGTGCTCCTCGCGACCTCCGCGGTGGCGTTCACCGTCGTCAAGTGGTGCGGCGCCGCCTATCTGCTCTATGCGGGCGTGCGCCTGCTGATGACGAGCGTGCGTGCACCGCGGGAAGCCTCGATCGACGCACCGCTGCCGCCTGCTGCGCCGCTGCGGATCTTCCGCGAGGCGTTCGTCATCAACGTGTTCAATCCGAAAGTCGCGCTCTTCTTCCTCGCGTTCCTGCCGCAGTTCATCGATGCTTCCGCGCCCGCGAAGGCGCTCGCATTCATTGCGCTCGGCTGCCTCTTCAACTTCAACAGCCTGTTCGTCAACATCCCGGTCGCGTGGCTCGCCGCGCGCGCAGGCGCCTCGGTCCGCGCGCATCGCTCGGCTGCGCGCTGGCTCACGGGCTCGATCGGCGCGCTCTTCGTGCTGCTCGCAGCGCGGCTCGCGATGCTCGAGCGCAACTAGGCCCTAGCGCCGGTCGAAGAGCCGCGAGCGCCGCGACGTTTGCCATGCCCCTGCTCGAATCGAAGCTCGATCCGCGCGACGCGACGTTCGCGACGAACCGCGACGCGATGGCCGCGCTCGTCGCGGATCTGCGCGCGAAAGTCGCCGCGGTCGAGCAGGGCGGCGGCACGGCCGCGCGCGCGAAACATGTCGCGCGCGGAAAGCTCCTGCCGCGCGATCGCGTCCGTACGCTGATCGACGCCGGCTCGCCGTTTCTCGAGCTCTCGCAGCTCGCGGCGCACGGCATGTACGACGGGACGATCGCCGCAGCCGGAATCATCACCGGCATCGGCCGTGTCGCCGGCTGCGAATGCGTGATCGTCTGCAACGACGCGACGGTGAAGGGCGGCACGTACTATCCGCTGACCGTCAAGAAGCACCTGCGCGCGCAGGAGATCGCGCGCGACAACAACCTTCCGTGCATCTATCTCGTCGATTCGGGGGGCGCCAACCTGCCGAACCAGACCGACGTCTTCCCCGATCGCGATCACTTCGGGCGGATCTTCTACAACCAGGCGACGATGTCCGCGCAGGGGATTCCGCAAGTGGCTGTCGTCATGGGCTCGTGCACGGCGGGCGGCGCGTACGTCCCGGCGATGTCCGACGAATCGATCATCGTCAAGGAGCAGGGGACGATCTTCCTCGGCGGTCCGCCGCTCGTCAAAGCCGCGACCGGCGAGATCGTATCGGCGGAAGAGCTGGGCGGCGCCGACGTCCACACGCGCGTGTCCGGTGTCGCCGACCACTTCGCGCTCGATGACCACCACGCGCTCGCGATCGCGCGCAGGATCATCGGCGATTTGAACCGCCCGAAGCGCGTCGATCTCGAGGTGCGCGAGCCGCTGGCGCCGCGGTTCCCGGCCGACGAGATCTACGGCGTCATCAATGCCGACATCCGGAAGCCCTACGACGTTCGCGAAGTGATCGCGCGTCTCGTCGACGCGAGCGAGTTCGACGAGTTCAAGGCGCGCTACGGGACGACGCTCGTGACCGGCTTCGCGCACCTCTGCGGCTATCCGCTCGGCATCGTCGCGAACAACGGCGTCCTCTATTCGGAGTCGGCGTTGAAAGCTGCGCACTTCATCGAGCTCTGTGCGCAGCGCGGCATTCCGCTGCTTTTCCTGCAGAACATCACGGGTTTCATGGTCGGGCAGAAATACGAGGCGGGCGGCATCGCGAGCGACGGCGCGAAGATGGTCACCGCGGTCTCCTGTGCGCAGGTGCCCAAGTTCACCGTCATCATCGGCGGCAGTTACGGCGCCGGCAACTACGGGATGTGCGGCCGCGCGTTCGGACCGCGCTTCCTCTGGATGTGGCCGAATGCGCGCATCTCGGTGATGGGCGGAGAGCAGGCGGCGATCGTGCTCGCCACCGTGAAGCGCGACACGATCGAAGCGAAGAAGGGTACCTGGAGCGCCGACGAAGAGGAAGCGTTCCGGGCGCCGATCCGCGCGCAGTACGAAAAGGAGGGCCATCCGTATTTCGCGAGCGCGCGGCTGTGGGACGATGGCATCATCGACCCCGCGGACACGCGAAGGGTGCTGGGCTTGGCGATCTCCGCGGCGCTCAACCGCCCGGTCGAGCCGACGAAATTCGGCGTATTCCGGATGTAGCGACGCGAGTATGAGGGATGCGACCGAGGCGAGTGGCGGCGTGAGCGGCGAGGCCCGAAGGGCGCGAGCAATCGCGAATCGCCGCTGCGAGGCCGACATGTTGCCCGTTAACGAGCTCGATGGCTGCGGAGGCCGAGGGCGCTCGAGGCCGACAATGGAACAGCAGCAATATTCGAAAACGTGACGGAGGCCGAGGATCGAGACAATGGCAAAGACGAAAACCTCCGCCACGAAGGATGCGCCCGCAGCCGCGGCAGCGGGCGCCGCGGCCGCGAACGCAGCGGGATCGCAATACGAGACGATCGCCGTCGATGTGCGCGAGCAGGTTGCGCTGGTCGTGTTGTCGCGGCCCGAAGTTCACAACGCGTTCAACGCGACGCTGATCGCGGAGCTGACCAGCGCGCTTCGAGCTCTCGATCGCGACGCGGCGATCCGCGCTGTCGTTCTGCTGGGCGAAGGAAAGAGCTTCTGCGCGGGCGCCGATCTCAACTGGATGACGGAGATGGCGAGGTACGGCATCGCGGAGAATCTCGCCGACGCGACCGCGCTCGCCACGATGCTGAAAACGCTCTACCGGCTCTCGAAGCCGACGATCGCGCGCGTTCACGGCTCGGCGTTCGGCGGCGGCGCCGGACTCGTCGCCTGTTGCGACGTCGCATTCGCGTCGCAGGATACGACGTTCTCCTTCTCGGAGGCGAAGCTCGGTTTGATCCCCGCCACGATCGCTCCCTACGTGGTCGAAGCGATCGGCGCCCGTCACGCGCGCCGCTACTTCGTGTCCGCCGAGCGTTTCCCCGCCGCCGAAGCTTTCCGCATCGGACTGGTCCACGAGATCTATCCGTTCGAGGAGCTCGACGCGAGAATCAACGAGCTGCTCGGCTCGTTGCTCGTTGCCGGCCCGCGCGCGCAGGACGAGTCGAAGGCGCTGATTCGCGCGGTGCGCTCCG
>DASSGI010000342.1:0-5902 GCA_035857655.1 Casimicrobiaceae bacterium
CAACAAGGGCGTGGGCTTCCTGCAGCGGCTCGGCGCGAACGTCGTGTCGCAGGCGGTCCAGCTCGGCGATCGACCGCACCTCGACCGCGTCGTCGGACCGGTGAAGGTGTTGCTCGACGAATATATCGACGGCCAGATCGACCAGGTGCACATTTTCTTCACGACGTTCATCAACACGATGAAGCAGGAGGCGCGGCACGGCTACATGCTGCCGATCCCCGAGGAGTTCAGGACTGCGACGGGCGAAGTGCGCAAGGCGGATGCGCAGGCCGGCTCGTGGGACTACCTGTACGAGCCCGACGCGAAGGAGCTCCTCGACTCGGTGCTGCGCCGCTTCGTCGAGGCGCTCGTCTACCAGATGATCAACGAGAACATGGCGTCCGAGCAGTCGGCGCGGATGGTCGCGATGAAGGCGGCGACCGACAATGCGTCGAAGATCATCGACGAGCTGCAGCTGATCTACAACAAGTCGCGTCAGGCATCGATCACGAAGGAGCTCGCCGAGATCGTCGGCGGGGCAGCCGCCGTTTAGACGCGCGCAGCCAAGGCGCCGCTGCGGTGTGACGCGAAGCGACAGGATTCGAAGCAACGTAACCCGAGGAAGCGAACATGAACCAGGGAACCATCGTCCAATGCATCGGCGCCGTCGTCGACGTCGAATTCGCGCGCAACGAGATGCCGAACATCTACGACGCGCTGAAGATGGATGACATCGGTCTCACGCTCGAAGTGCAGCAGCAGCTGGGCGACGGCGTCGTGCGCACGATCGCGCTCGGCAGCTCGGACGGCCTGCGCCGCGGGATGAAGGTCGTCAACACGGGCGAGCCGATCACCGTGCCCGTCGGCGTGAAGACGCTCGGCCGAATCATGGACGTTCTCGGCCGGCCGATCGACGAGTGCGGCCCGATCGCCGCCGACAAGGAGATGTCGATCCATCGCGAAGCACCCGAGTTCGAGGACCTCTCGCCTTCGCAGGAGCTGCTCGAGACCGGCATCAAGGTCATCGATTTGATCTGCCCGTTCGCGAAGGGCGGCAAGGTAGGGCTCTTTGGCGGCGCCGGCGTGGGCAAGACGGTGACGATGATGGAGCTCATCAACAACATCGCGACCGCGCACTCCGGCCTTTCGGTGTTCGCCGGCGTGGGCGAGCGCACGCGCGAGGGCAACGACTTCTATCACGAGATGATCGAAGCCGGCGTCGTCAACAAGAGCGATTTTCCGAAGTCCAAGGTCGCGATGGTCTACGGTCAGATGAACGAGCCGCCGGGCAATCGGCTGCGCGTCGGCTTGACCGGCCTCACGATCGCCGAATCGTTCCGCGACGAGGGCCGCGACGTGCTGCTCTTCATCGACAACATCTACCGCTTCACGCTTGCGGGCACCGAAGTGTCCGCGCTGCTGGGACGGATGCCCTCCGCGGTGGGCTATCAGCCGACGCTCGCCGAGGAGATGGGGCGCCTGCAGGAGCGGATCACGTCGACGAAGACCGGATCGATCACGTCGATCCAGGCGATTTACGTTCCGGCCGACGACCTGACCGACCCGTCGCCGGCGACGACGTTCGGCCACCTCGACGCAACCGTCGTTCTCTCGCGCGACATCGCGTCGCTCGGCATCTACCCGGCGGTCGACCCGCTCGATTCGACGTCACGCCAGATCGACCCCAACGTGATCGGCGCCGAGCACTATGGCGTGACGCGCTCGGTGCAGTCGGTGTTGCAGCGCTACAAGGAGCTGCGCGACATCATCGCGATTCTCGGGATGGACGAGCTCTCGCCCGAGGACAAGCTGGTCGTCGCGCGTGCGCGCAAGATCCAGCGCTTCCTGTCGCAGCCGTTCACCGTCGCCGAAGCGTTCACCGGATCGCCGGGCAAGTTCGTGCCGCTCAAGGAGACGATCAAGGGATTCAAGATGATCGTCGGCGGCGAGTGCGACGCGCTTCCCGAGCAGGCGTTCTACATGGTCGGCCCGATCGAGGAAGCATTCGAGAAGGCGAAGACGCTGCAATGACGCGCCGGCCGCCGAAAGACTGATCCGACATGGCCCACACCATTCGCGTTGACGTCGTCAGCGCCGAGGAGCAGATCTACTCGGGCGACGCGGAATTCGTCGTGCTCCCAGGCGTCGAAGGCGAGCTCGGCATCTACCCGCGGCACGCGCCGCTCCTCACGCAGATCAAGCCGGGCGCGGTGCGCATCAAGATTCCCGGCCAGGCAGAGGACGAGCTCGTGTTCGTGCAAGGCGGCTTTCTCGAAGTGCAACCGGCGCGTGTGACGGTGCTCGCCGACACCGCGATTCGAGCGAAGGATCTCGACGAAGCCTCCGCGCAGGCTGCGAAGAAGGCCGCCGAGGAAGCGATGCAGAACAAGACTTCGCGCGAGGAGATTGCATCGGCGGAAGCCGAGCTCGCGATCGCTGTCGCCCAGCTCGAGGCGATCCGCAAGATGCGCCACCGCGCCTGAAGTTCAACGGCGCGCCGCGATCACCTTTTCGCGCCCTCGATGCGCCGGAGCGTCAGGCAGCGAGCTGCTGGCGAGCGAGCGTCACCCAGTAGCTCGCGCCGATCGCGAGCACGTCGTCGTTGAAATCGTAGTGCGGATTGTGAATATTCGGCGTGTCGGGTCCGCGCCCGGCGCCCAGCCATACGTAGCACCCCGGTTTCGCCTGCAGCATGAATGCGAAGTCCTCGCTGCCCATGTTGGGCTGCGGATCGGTGTCGACGTTCGCCGACCCGACCACGGCGCTCGCCGCGGCGATCGCGTTCTTCGTCTCCTCCGGCGCGTTCACGGTGGCGGGATAGCGGCGCTCGTAGCGAACCGTCGCGCTCATGTCGAACATCGCCGCGGCGCCGGCGACGATGCCGCGCATTCTCTTCTCGATCAGGTCCTGGACCGCCGGGTTGAACGTGCGCACGGTGCCGCGCAGCACGACCTCCTGCGGGATCACGTTCCACGTGTCGCCGCCGTGCACCTGGGTCACGCTGACGACTCCCGCCTCGAGCGGATGGATGTTTCGGGCGACGATCGTCTGCAGCGCGCCGATTGCGTGCGCGGCGAAGAGCATCGGATCCTTGCCCATGTAGGGCATCGCCGCATGCGCGCCCTTGCCGGTGGCGATGATCTCGAATATGTCGAAGGCCCCCATCAGCGGACCCGTACGCATCGCGAATCTCCCGGCAGGCAGCGTCGGCCAGTTGTGCATCCCATAGACCGCACGCATCGGGAACCGGTCGAAAAGTCCCTCTTCGACCATCACGCGGCCGCCGCCTTCGTTCTCCTCCGCGGGCTGGAAGATGAAATAGAGCGTCCCGTCGAACCCCTTGCTCCGCGAGAGCGCCGCGGCGGCGCCCAGCAGCATCGCCGTGTGCCCGTCGTGGCCGCATGCGTGCATCTTGCCTGCGACATTCGACGCGTACGCGACGCCGGTCTTCTCGTGGATGTGCAACGCGTCGAGATCGGCGCGCAATCCGATCGCGCGTTTTCCCGATCCGCAGCGGAGTACGCCGACGACGCCGGTCTTCGCGAGCCCGATGTGGACGTCGAGCCCGAAGGAGCGGAGCTTGTCCGCCACGAACGCCGACGTGGCGCTCTCCTCGAATGCAGTCTCCGGATGCGCGTGGATGTGGTGTCGCCACGTCTTCATGTCGGAAACGATCGTGTCGATCTCGGCGACGGTCTTCATGAAAGCTCCTTGCAAGGCGAGGCGAGGAAAGCGGCGATGGTAGCGCAACGGCCGGTCCGCCGGCGAACCACGATGCGGCGCTGCGCTAGAATCGCTCGGGAGGGCCTCTAGAGCCTGCCGCATGTCCACTCCCGACCCGCAATACGATCTGCTCGTCGTCGGCGCAGGAATCAACGGTGCCGGCATCGCTCGCGACGCCGTCGGGCGCGGCTTGCGAGTGCTGATCGTCGAGAAGGGCGACCTCGCATCGGCGACATCGCAGTGGAGCACGAAGCTCATCCATGGCGGGCTTCGCTACCTCGAGCAGTACGAGTTCCGTCTCGTTCACGAAGCGCTTGCCGAACGCGAAGTCGTCCTGCACCAGGCGCCGCACATCGTCGAACCGCTGCAGTTCGTCCTTCCGCACGAGCCGCACTTGCGGCCCGCGTGGATGCTGCGCGCAGGGCTCCTCCTCTACGATCACCTCGGAAAGCGCGAGACGCTCCCGGGATCGTTCAGCGTGGACCTGGCATCGTCCAAATGGGGCGCGGGGCTCAAGCCCAAGTTTCGGAAGGGGTTCGTCTATTCCGACGCGCGTGTCGATGACGCGCGACTCGTCGTGTTCAACGTGATGGACGCGCACGATCGCGGGGCGGACGTGCACGTGCATGCTCGACTCGCATCCGCGCAGCGTCAGCAGGCGAGCGGCGGCCCGTCGTGGCGCGTGACGCTCGAAACGCCCGAAGGCCCTCGCGAGGTCACCGCAGCGGTGATCGTCAACGCGGCGGGCAACGGCGTGAAGCTCGTACGCGAGGCGATCAACGGCTACGCGTCGAGGGAGAACGTTCGGCACGTCAAAGGCAGCCACGTCGTCGTGCCTCGCGTTCATGAGGAGAAACACGCCTACATTCTGCAGAACGCCGACAACCGGATCGTGTTCGTCATCCCGTACCAGGAGCGTTACTCGTTGATCGGGACGACAGACATCGCCGTCGACGCGTTTGATGCGCCGCGTATCGATTCGGCCGAGATCGATTACCTGCTCGAGCTTGCGAATGCGTATCTCGCGCGCCCACTCGGCCGCGACGATATCGTGTGGACGTACAGCGGCGTGCGTCCGCTCTACGACGACGGCTCCGCGGACCCATCCGAGATCACGCGCGACTACGTGTTCGAAGTCGACACCGGAGCAAATGGCGGCGCGCCGATGCTGTCGATCTACGGCGGAAAGATCACGACGTACCGAAAGCTCGCCGAACAGGCACTCGACCACGTCGCGCGATTCCTGCCGGCGATGAAGCCTCGATGGACTGCCCGCGCGGTACTTCCGGGCGGCGATTTGCCGGCCGGCGGGCTGGAAGCGTGGATCGCCGAATTAGGCAAGCGCTACCCGACGCTTCCTGAATCGCTGCTGCGCGGGGTCGCGCACCGTCACGGTACGCGCGCGCTAGTGATTCTCGGTGACGCGCGCGGGCCCGGCGACCTCGGCGAGGATTTCGGTCATGGCCTCACCGCGGCGGAGGTCGCGTATTTCGTTCGCAGCGAATGGGCGCGCACCGGCGACGATGTGCTGTGGCGACGAACCAAGTGCGGAATCGGGATGAACGAATCGGAGCGCCGCCGCGTCGACGCATTCGTGACGCAATGCCCGCGCCCGGCGCTCGACAGCGGGATCACGGCCTCCGCGAAGGCCGGCGCATGAGCAAGCGGTCGACGATGCGTCCGCTCGCCACGATGCCGGATGCAACGCGCCGCGCGATTCGCGGCGTGCTGACCGACATCGACGACACGGTTTCGACCGAGGGTCGCATAAGCACTGTCGCTTACGCAGCAATGGAGCAGCTGCGTGACTCCGGCCGCCTCGTGATTCCGATCACCGGCCGGCCGGCCGGGTGGTGCGACCATATTGCGCGAATGTGGCCGGTCGATGCCGTCGTCGGCGAGAACGGAGCGTTCTACATGCGTCACGACGACGCTTCGCGCAAGCTCGTCAGGCGCTTCGCTCAGGACGAGGCGACGCGCAGCGCGAACCGCGCGCGCCTCGCGGCGATCGGCGAACGAATCCTCGCGGCGGTCCCGGGATCCGCGCTCGCTTCGGATCAACGCTATCGCGAATCGGATCTCGCGATCGACTATTGCGAGGACGTCGCGCCGCTCCCGCGCGCGGAGGTCGACCGGATCGTCGCGCTGATGCAGGCCGAGGGAATGAACGCGAAGGTGAGTTCGATACACGTGAACGGCT
>DASSGI010000343.1:0-6042 GCA_035857655.1 Casimicrobiaceae bacterium
CTGCCGCAGGTGTTCCACGCAGCGATCCCCGAGGAGCGCGTGCTCCAGGCGCGGCACGCGGCGACGATCATGGGCGCATCGACGATAGGCAAATATCCATTCGCCGATCGCACGCAGCCGATGGTGTCCGATCACGCCGAGGCGCTGCTCAATCGCACGTGGCGGCCGGCGCTGTCCGTGATCGGCGCGGATGGATTCCCGGCGATCGCGGACGCCGGCAACGTGCTGCGCCCACGAACTGCGCTCCAGCTCTCGCTGCGGCTGCCGCCGACCGTGGACGGCGCCTCCGCGAAGGAAGAGCTCACGCGGCTGCTCGAAGTCGATCCGCCGCACGGCGCGACGGTCCGCTTCGCCGCCGACGAAGGCGCAACCGGATGGAACGCGCCGCCGACCGCTCCGTGGCTTGCCACCGCGATCGACGAAGCGTCGCGCCGCTATTACGAGAAACCGGCTGCGGCAATGGGCGAAGGCGGAACGATTCCGTTCATGGCGATGCTGGGCAAGCATTTCCCCGACGCGCAGTTCCTGATCACCGGCGTGCTCGGTCCGCACTCGAACGCGCACGGGCCGAACGAGTTCCTGCACATTCCCTACGCGAAGAAGGTGACCGCGTGCGTGGCGAGTGTGATCGCCGCGCATGCGGGGCGCTAGTCTTCGAGGGATTCGTCTCCGCAAGCTCGAGATGTCGCTTCCGAGGACAGGAGGACTTGCGCCCGGCTATCGGGCGCGCGACCGCTGCATGTTGGTGACTAGGTGCGTCGCTTGATACCCTCGATGATGCTCGTACCGAAGTTGTCGTCAATCGAATTGACGCTCCGAATCTCAAGTCCGGCCGCGCGATACAGCTCGTTCCATTGAGCTTCAGTTCGTTCTCTTCCCGTGATGAACAGCAACATGTTGATGTCCAGGAGTTTGGCCGGCGCACCCGCAATGTTCCCCATCGGCGGAACGACCGCGTCGACACAAATGACCCGCCCTTCACCCGCCATGCTCTGACGGCAATTTTGTAGAAGCCGGACGCATTTCTCATCCTCCCAGTCGTGGATGATGTGTTTCATGATGTAGACATTGGCTGCGGGAACGGACTCGAACATGTCTCCACCGAAATATTCCAGCCGGTTGGCAACAGCGGGGTCGCTGATGGGCAGACGCTCCCGTGCGACAGGAATCAGCTCCGGAACGTCCATTACGATAGCCTGCAAGGTTGGATACCGTCCCAGCATGGCGACGGCCAGGTGGCCAAACCCGCCGCCGATGTCGGCAATCTTGCGGACGCCATTGAAGTCGCAGTTCTCCAGAACTCCACGAAGCGAGTTCAAGCTGTTGGCCTTCATCGCTTCGCCGAAGTCTTCCAGTTCCTTCGGGTTGGCATTGAGATAATCCCACCATTCTCTGCCGAAGACTTTCTTGGCCTGCGGCTTCCCGCTTTTCACGGCATCGAAGAGTTCTGCCCAGCACCTGTACCAAGGTCCGCCGACCGCCTCCACCAGCTTCTTTATGGACGCCGGTGCATCCGACGTCAGTACGTCCGAGAGCGCAGTCGAACCAAATTTCCCCTCTGTGTCCTCGGTGAAAATGCCCAGGCTCGCGCATGCCCGAAGGAGACGTTCCAATGCGTCTGGCGAAGCTGCGATTCCGCCGGTGGTGACCATGTCGGCAGCACGCAGCGGGCCGTGTCGCTTGACGAGATCTGGAACGCCTAGCCTGCTAGCTTCGGCAATCACCTTCGTGACCCATGCGCCTGTCACCATCTGCATGATCACAGCATGCGGAGGCAACGATTGTGACGCCGCTGTCCTTGATTCCATAAGGTTCCTCCCTGGCACCGAGTGAAGGGGTCGTCCTGTCCTTTGACGAGTGTACTCGGCGTCAAAGCGCTCGACCTAATGCGGCACTGACGCATAGTCATTCGGCGGCTGGGGCGCGGTCGCGACCGCTCGCACATCGTGCCGCCCACGCGCGAACGTGCGGATGAGGAGCTTCGCGATATCGGCATCGAACGTGGGTCGCGGCGGCGCTTCGATCAGGCATGCGAGCTCGCCATCGTCATGCGCGGTGCCGAGCCAGCACCAATCGCGCAGCACATGAACGTCGATGCGATCGCCGAACATCGACTTCTCGCGAAGAATTGCGAGATCCGGGTAAGGCCAGCGCGGAATCGCGAAGGTGGCGAGCGCTGACGCGAGGCGCGCGTGATGCGCATCGGACGATTCCGCGCCGACACACGCACCGGCACAGCGCCTGACCTGGCGCGCGAAGCAGGGCCCGACGCGCTTTTCGAGGCCCAGCGCTTTCCAGCACAGCGCGTGCTCGGCAGCGAGCTGGCGCAGGACATCGCGTGCCTGGCGCCGCGACGAGAAAGGTCCGTAGCGCCCGGCGAGCTCTCGGGGCTCGATGCCCATTGCGCGCACATATCGCGGAGGTCCGGGCGTGTCCGGCAATTCCAGGACGCCGGATTCCGCCTTGCGGCGCAGCGCATGGTTGTGCGCGGGGAGCATCGCCTTGACGAGCGTCGCTTCGCGCAACAGCGCGCCGATCTCGCCCGCCGTCTCTTCGAACTCGATCCGCTGAATCTCCGCGGATAGCCGGAGGTCCGTCGGAGATCGATAGTCCGACGAAAAATGCGCGCCGACGCGCTCGCGCAGGTTCGTGCTCTTGCCGATGTAGAGCGGCAATGCGTTGAGGCCGTAGAAGAGGTAGACACCCGGCGCCTCGGGCAGCGCGTCGATCGCGTCGGGCGCGAGCTGCGGCGGCAGGCTCGGAGTGCGCAGCACGCGGCGCGCCGCCTCTTCGATGATCTCGGCGGCAAGGTCGCGGTAGAGCATGCGAACGAACGCCCATAGAACGCGTGCATCGCCAAGTGCCCGATGCCGTCCGTCGATCGGCAGCTGATGGCGAGCGATGACGCTGTCGAGGCTGTGCCGCGGCTCGTCGGGAAAGAGCCGGCGCGACAGACGCACCGTGCAGAGGACGCGCGCGCTGAACCTGCGCTCCGCGCGAGCGAACGCATGCTTGAGGAAGCCGTAATCGAAGCGCGCGTTGTGCGCGACGAACACCGCGCCGGCCATGCGCGCGGCGATCTCGTCGGCGATCCGATCGAAGCGCGGCGCATCGCGAACCATGAAGTCGGTGATGCCGGTGAGCGCCTGGATTTCCGGCGGGATCGGGATCCCGGGATTGATGAGCGTGCTCCATTCGCTGACCTTAGGCTCGCTGATGCCGTCCGGATCGGCGTCGACCCGCACGATCCCGACTTCGGTGATCGCGTCGCCTGCCGCCAGCGTGCCGGTCGTTTCGAGGTCGACGAATGCCAGCGACTGCGCGAAGAGGCGCATCAGCCTGTCCGCCGGGTTGCCGTGCTCGAGCTGCTCAGGATCGGGTACGGCAAGTGAAATAGGCTCCAGGGCTTGACGAAAGAACGTTCGTTCGCTATTGTAGCTGTATGTCGAACGATCGTTCGTACCTCACATCGTTGCAGGATTATTACGCTCGGCACCGCGCGTTGCCGTCGTATGCGTCGATCGGACAGTTGCTCGGCCTCAAGTCGAAGTCGTCGGTCGCGGCAATGGTCGCGCGGTTGAAGCTCGCCGGCTTCATCGACTCCACGCCCGACAAGCGTCTCGCGCCCACCGCCCGATTCTTCGCGCGGCCGATCGCGGAGTCGCCGGTTCAGGCGGGGATGCCGAACGCCGTCGACGACGCGCATGGCGATGCGCTCACGATCGACGACTACCTGATCGAGCGTCCGTCGCAGACGGTGCTGATTCGCGTGAAGGGCGATTCGATGATCGACGCCGGCATCCTCGAAGGCGACCTCGTCGTCGTCGAGAAGACAGCGAGCGCCAAACGCGGCGACATCGTCGTCGCCATCGTCGACGGCCAGTTCACGCTGAAGCGCCTCGAAACCGATCGCGGCCAGTTCGTGCTGAAGCCCGAGAACAAGGCGTATCCGGTGATCCGTGCCGAAGGCGCGCTCGAGATCTTCGGCGTGATGGTCGGCCTCGTCCGCAAGCTGTAGGCCGCACGCGTCGCGAGCGCGGCGTCTGTCGTCAGCGGGGCGCCAGTCTTTCGACCTCGACCAGGCAATCGTAGAACGTCGCAGCGCGTCCGAGATCGGTCAGCGCTTGGCTCGTGACGTTGTTCGCATTCGTTCCGTCGGGCGTCAACTTCTTCCACCAGATCGACGGCGCGACGACGACGCCGGGTCGCGTCCGGTCGGTCACGCGCGCAGTCGCCGTGAAGCTTCCGCGATCGTTGAGGATCCGGACGCGATCTCCGGTCACGATACCGCGCGGCTTCGCGTCGTCGGCGTGCACGTCGAGATACGGCGTCTTCTCCTCGGTGACGAACGTCGGCAGATTCGCGAACGACGAGTTGAGGAAGTTCCGCGCCGGCGGCGAGAGAAACGCGAGCGGGTAGCGCTGCGCGAGCCCCGGATTGCTCGCGACGGATTCGCGCGGCGGGACGAACGTCGGCAGCGGGTCATGGCCCTCGCGAGCCAGAGCTTCCGAATAGAACTCGCATTTGCCGGACGGCGTCGGGAATTTGCCCTCGGCGAAGGGCGCATAGGCTTCGGGCACCGCGAGGCGCTTGAACCCTGCGGCTTTCAGCGCTTTCCAGTCGAGGCCCGCCGCCCGCGGATGAGCTGCATTGAACGCCTGGCGCGCGAGCTCCTCGTCGCTCTCCCGAAAGCACGGCTCCGAAAACCCCATCCGCGCCGCGAGAAGCCGAAACACTTCGGTATTCGGTTTTGCTTCGCCGAGCGGCGCGATCGCCGGGTTGTTCGCGAGCGCGTACAGGTGCCCGTACGAGCTGTGAATGTCGATCTGCTCGAGCTGCGTCGTCGCGGGTAGCAGGATGTCAGCGTAATCGGCCGTGTCGGTCTGGAAGATCTCGTGGACGACGCAGAAAAGATCCTCGCGTGCGAATCCGGCCTGCACTTTCGACGACTCGGGTGCTACGGCGACCGGGTTCGAGTTGTAAACGTAGATCGCGCGGATCGGTGGATCGCTCGCCGCGGTGAGCGCGTCGCCGATCGCGCTCATATTGATCGTCCGCGGCTTGGCGCGAATGAGATCGGGCCGCTCGAGAGCGCGGTAATCGACGGGGTAGGTGCCCGACGACGAGAGCAGCGCGCCGCCGGCAGGATCGCGCCACGATCCGATCAGTGCGGGCAGGCACGCGATCGCGCGGACCGCGTTGCCGGCGCCCGCATGCCGCTGCATCCCATAGTTGAGACGGATCGCAGCCGGCTTGATCGTCCCATAGGCGCGGGCGAGCTCGATCACGGTATCGGCGGCGATCCCGCAGATGCGAGCAACGCGATCCGGAGGGAACTCGGCCGCACGGCCGCGCAGCGCGTCAAATCCAACGGTGTAGCGCGCGATGTAATCATGGTCGAGCAGGTCTTCTGCGATCAGCACATTCATCATGCCGAGCGCGAGCGCGGCGTCGGTGCCGGGCATCAGCGCGACGTGCTGGTGGCATTTCTCTGCCGTCTGGCTGCGATACGGGTCGATCGCAATGAGCTTCGCGCCGCGACGCTTCGCCTCCTGCGCGCGCGTCCAGAAATGCAGATTGGAGACGATCGGATTGCTGCCCCAGATCAGGATGAGGCGGCTCTCGTCGAAGCGCTCGACATCGGTGCCCATCCCGGCGCCGATCGTCGCGACCCACCCGGCCTTGCCGGCGGTCGCGCAAATCGTCCGGTCGAGCTGCGAAGCACCGAGCCGGTTGAAGAAGCGGCGGTCCATCGATCCGTACTGCAGCAGCCCCATCGTCCCCGCGTACGAGTAGGGGACGATCGCCTGCGGACCGTCGTCGGAAGCGCCGATTTCGCCGAAGCGCGCCGCGATCGTGTCGAGCGCCTCGTCCCAATCGATGCGCTCGAATCTGCCCGCGCCCTTGGGGCCAACGCGCCGCATCGGATGAAGGACGCGGTCGGCCGAATACGTCCGCTCGAGGTAGCGCGCGACTTTCGTGCACAGCGTGCCGCCGGTCGGGGGATGGTCCGGGGCGCCGCGAACGTCGACGGCGCGCCCG
>DASSGI010000344.1:0-18940 GCA_035857655.1 Casimicrobiaceae bacterium
CTTCCGGAACGTCTGTGTCGCGTATGCGCGCACCGCGGGATCGCTGAACGGGCCCACGTGGCCGCTGCGGCCGAAGATCAAGACGTCGACACCGAGCCGATGCAGCGACTGGCCGAGCTCGAGACCGATGACGCCCGGACCGAACACGGCAACCGAGCGCGGCAATTCGTCCCAGGCGAAGACGTCGTCGTTGACGATCATCCGATCGCCCGCGGCGCGCAGCGCCGCCGGGATCGCCGTCGAGGAGCCGGTGGCAATCACGGCGCGCTCGAAAACGATCCGCGTGTCGTCGTCGACGGCGAGCGTCGTATCGTCGACGAAGCGCGCGTAGCCGCGAATGTGATCGCTTTGCGGGATCGCGTCGACGCCCTCGAGCACGAAGCCCACGAAGCGGTCGCGCTCGCGCTTGACCCTCGCCATCACGGCCTTGCCATCCACGGCGATCGAACCTTCGAGGCGCAGCCCGAACTCCGACCATTTCTGCGGCTCATGCGCGGCTTCCGACGCGGCGATCAGCAGCTTGCTCGGCATGCAGCCGACGCGCGCGCACGTCGTCCCGTAGGCGCCGCCTTCGATCAGCACGGTGCGCCGGCCGCCGGCAACCGCGGCGCGATACGCGGAAAGCCCCGCGGTGCCCGCGCCGATGACGGCGACTTCCACATTGAGCGTCTTCATCACTGTTGGTCGCTTTCCTTCACTGTCGATTACACGGGCGAGGCGGCCCGGAGGCCGCCCCGCGGCGCTGCTCTCGCATCAGGCAGCCTTTCGCGCCCAGCGCTCGAGCGCTTCGAGCCCTCCGATCCGCTTGCCGTTGACGAACACCTGCGGGACCGTCGCCTCGCCGGTGACCGCGCCGACGATCCGGCTCCGCTGCACGTGCGGCAGCGCGACTTCAGCGTAATCGTAGCCGAGCTCGGTCAGGAGCGCCTTCGCTTTCGCGCAGTAGCCGCAGCCCTCGCGCGTGAAGATCGCCACCTGGTCGGGCTTGCGCGCCCCCGGATTCACGAACGCGAGCATCGTGTCGGCATCGGACACTTCGAACGGGTCGCCGGCCTTCTCGGGCTCGATGAACATCCTGGCGACCACGCCGTCGCGCACCAGCATCGAATAGCGCCACGAGCGCTTGCCGAAGCCCAGGTCGGACTTGTCGACGAGCATGCCCATGCCGGCGGTGAACTCTCCGTTGCCGTCGGGCACGAGGATGACGTTTTCGGCTTCCTGGTCCTTCGCCCATTCGTTCATCACGAACGCGTCGTTGACGGAGACGCAGACGATCGAGTCGACGCCGTTCGCGAAAAGCGACGGCGCGAGCTCGTTGTAGCGGGGAAGATGCGTCGACGAGCATGTCGGGGTGAACGCCCCGGGCAGCGAAAAGACGACGACGGTCTTGCCGCCGAAGAGGTCCGCGGTCGTCACGTTCTTCCATTCGTTGTTCCGGCGTACCCGGAACGTCACGTCCGGCACGCGCCGGCCTTCCTGGTTCTGCAGCATTTCACGAGTCTCCTTGATTGCCATTTCCGGTTTCCGCGATCCCCGACCGCGATCCATGTCGTGAATGTAGGGACTCGTCTGCCCGGCTTCCAATACTTTGTTAGAATCCCCTCGATAGGCTCAGCCTATCGGCATTCCGGGGCAAGAAAAAGGGCCGGAGCGGGCGCGAGCCGGAGGGCGCCCGGGTCTCGTGAAGCCCGAAGGCTTGCGCCAGATTCGGCCCGAGTCCGCAACGAAGATTCCGATGACGCTCACCGAGCTTCGCTATGTGGTGGCGGTCGCCGACGAAAGGCACTTCGGTCGGGCGGCGGAGCGCTGCTACGTGAGCCAGCCGTCGCTCTCGGCGGCGATCAAGAACCTCGAGGACGAGCTCGGCGTGCTCGTCTTCGAACGCGGCAAGGGCGAGGTGCTGGTGACGCCGATCGGCGCCGAAGTGGTCGCCCAGGCGCGCCGTGCGCTCGCCGAGGCGGCCCGCGTGAAGGTGGTCGCCGCGCAGGGCAGGAACCCGCTCGAAGGCCCGCTGCGTCTCGGCGTCATCCACACCGTCGCGCCGTATCTCCTTCCCGAGCTGGTCACGGCGCTCGCGAAATCCGCGCCGCGGATGCCGCTCGACATCGAGGAGAACCTCACCGCGAATCTCGACGGGATGTTGAAGTCGGGCTCGATCGACGCCGCGATCGTCGCGCTCCCGTACGGCGAGCCTGGAATCACCGTGCGGCCGCTCTACGGCGAAGCGTTTCGCGTCATCGTGCCGGCCAAGCATCGCTGGGCGCGACGGCACGCGATTCGCGCCGAAGAGCTCGCCGCCGAGAACCTGCTGCTGCTCAACGTCGGCCACTGCTTTCGCGATCAGGTGCTCGACGCGTGCCGCGAGTTCTCGCGGGCGCCGAATCAGGGCAAGCAGGGCAACTCGCTCGAGACGATCCGCAACATGGTGACGTCGGGAATGGGGATTTCCGTGCTTCCGGCTACCGCGCTCACCCCCAAATACGCAACGCCGCTCGTCAAGGCGATCGACTTTGCGCCGCCGGCGCCCTCGCGCCGGATCGTCCTCGCGTCGCGCGAGGGATTTCCGCGGCGCGCTGCGCTCGCGGCGATCGCGGAAGCGATCCCGAAGCTCGGACTGCCGATCGAGACGACGCCCGCTGTCGACGCATCGATCGCGTAGCGCGCGGAGCAGAACCGCAATCGCGGCGGGCTCTCGCGCCCCCTATTCTTTGGGCGCATTGGCTTGACGCGTCGCCGGCAGTCCTGCGACGATTGACGTTCACTCGCGAGAGGCCTCGAGCTGCGCACCATCATGTCCAGCGAAACGGCAACCAAAGCGCCGGCCGCTCCGACGAGCGGCCCGGAGCATGCGCACGCGAAGCCGCAGGCGCAGGCGCAATCCGAGCGGACGATGACGAGCCTCGTGCTCGAGTTGCTGCGGCCGTATCACGGCTGGCTCGCGATCGTGCTCGTCGCGATGCTGGTCGAGATCGCGATGAGTCTCGCGGCGCCGTGGCCGCTCAAGCTCGTGCTCGACGACGCGCTCGGAAAGCACCAGCTGCCGGAGTGGGCGGCGTGGGCGCACGAATACGGGATCGGCCGCCATGCGCTCGGGGTGGCGCTGTTCGCCGGCATCGCGACGCTGCTGATCGCAATCTTCGGCGCGATCGCGACCTACATCGACAACTACTACACGACGAGCATCGGGCAATGGGTCGCCAACGACCTGCGGATCCGCATCTACTCGCACCTGCACCGGCTCTCGCTCGCGTACTACGACACCGCGAAGACCGGCACGCTGATGTCGACGATCACGAGCGATGTCGCGACGGTCCAGGATTTCGCGTCATCGTCGACGCTGGGGATTCTCGTCGACCTCGTGACGATCGTGTTCATGCTCGGGCTCATGTTCTGGCTCGACTGGGACTTCACGCTGATCGCCGTCGGCGTGACTCCGTTCCTGCTGCTGTTCGTGATGCGCTTCAAGAAGGCGGTGAAGGAAGTGACGAAGACCGTGCGCGTCAAGCAGAGCGAGGTCGTCGCCGTCGTCCAGGAAGGCCTCGGCCAGGTGCGGGCGATCAAGGCGTTCGGCCGCCAGGAGCTCGAGATCGCGCACATGCAAGCGGCGAGCCATGCGACGGTGCAGGCAGCGCTCAAGGCGCGGCAGGTGAAGTCGCTGCTGTCGCCGGTGGTCTCGATCGTCGTCGCGGCGTGCACGGCGATCGTCCTGTGGAAGGGCACTGCGCTCATCATCGCGGGAACGATGACCGCAGGCGCGCTGACCGTCTACCTCGCGTACCTCGCGAAGTTCTTCAAGCCGGTGAAAGACCTCGCGAGCATGACGAGCGCGATCGCGCAGACGACCGTTGCGCTGGAGCGCATCCAGAAGATCCTGTCGGCCGACGACATCATTCACGAGCGGCCCGACGCCGTCGACCCGAATCATCCCGCAAGCGGCGAGATCACGTTCGAGCACGTCGCGTTCGGCTATGGCGCCGATGCGCCGGTGCTGACCGACGCCAGCTTCACGATCAAGCCGGGACAGATCGTCGGCGTCGTCGGTCCCACCGGAAGCGGCAAGTCGACGGTCGTGAGCCTCATTCCGCGCTTCTACGATCCTACCGCTGGCCGCGTGCTGATCGACGGCGTCGATATCGCGACGATGAAGCTCGCCGCGCTTCGCAACCAGATCGGGTTCGTGCTGCAGGAAACGGTGCTCTTCCGCGGCACGATCAAGGAGAACATCGCGTACGGACATCCCGGCGCCACCGACGAGCAGATCGTCGCGGCGGCGAAGCTCGCGAACGCCGACGAGTTCATCGCGCGGATGCCGCACGGCTACGACACCGTGGTCGGCGAGCGCGGCGACACGCTGTCCGGCGGACAGCGGCAGCGGATCGGCATCGCTCGCGCGGTGATCCGCAACAGCCCGATCATGATTCTCGACGAGCCCACGGCGGCGCTCGACACCGAGTCCGAGAAGCTCGTGATCGAGGGGCTCGAGCGGCTGACGAAAGGCCGCACCGTCGTCATGATCGCCCACCGCCTCTCGACGCTGCGCGACGCCGACAAGATCATCGTGCTGAAGGGCGGCGTCGTCGCCGAAGAGGGCACGAGCGACGATCTGATCGCGAAGGGCGGCGTCTACGCCGAGCTTCACCGGATCCAGTTCGAGCAGCCGTCTCCGGAGCCCGCGAAGGCGGCATGACCAGGCGCCCGTTTCAGGAAAACCGATGCCGCACAATCTGATCGTTCTGCCCGACGACACGGCGAAGCCGCTCGTCGATGCCGTCAACAGCGCGAAACTCAAGCTTCAGGTCCGGATGTTCCTCTTCACCGATACGACGCTGCTCGACGCGGTGATCGCCGCGCACCGTCGCGGCGTCAAGGTCCGCGTGATGCTGAATCCGGCGCGGCGCAGCGGCGAGAGCGAGAACGAGGAGTCGCGCAAGGCGCTCGCCGCTGCGGGCGTTGCCGTGCGCGACAGCAATCCGGCGTTCGACATCACGCACCAGAAGTCGATGGTCGTCGACGAGCAGATCGGCTACGTCGAATCGCTGAACTGGGAAGTGCGCGACCTCACCGAAACGCGCGACTACGCGGTCGTCACCGACGACAAGCTCGAGGTCGCCGAGATGGTCGCTTGCTTCGACGCCGACTGGGAGCACGCCGAGTTCAAGCCGCACCCGGACTCGAAGCTGATCTGGTGCCCGATCCATGGGCGGCCGCGCGTTGCGCACTTCATCGACAGCGCGAAGCACTCGCTGTGGATCCAGAACGAACGCTACCAGGACACGGTGATCATCGAACGCCTCGTTCGCGCGGTCGAGCGCGGCGTCAAGATCCACCTGCTTGCGCGGAAGCCCCATTCGCTCAAACCCGACAAGCTGATCGAGGGCGTCGGGGGCCTGCGCATCCTGCAGGACGTCGGCGCCAAGGTCCACACGCTGAAGCACCTGAAGCTACACGCGAAGATGATGCTCGCCGACGGCAAGCGCGCGATCGTCGGCTCGATCAACCTCGCACCGGGGAGCTTCGACTCGCGGCGCGAGCTCGCGATCGAGACCGAGCACCATCACACGGTGCGGCGCCTCGAGAAGGTCGCCGCCGAGGATTGGGAGAACTCGCACAAGCTCGACCTCTCCGACGAGGGACTTCTCGCCGACCTCGCCAAGCGCGGCGGCAAGGGCGTGGACAAGCTCGTGCTCGACGAAGACGGCCACAAGAAGAAGGCCAAGGGCTGATGGCGGCGCCGCGTGCCCGCGTCACGGATCGCGAGCCGCGGCATGCCGGCGGAAATCGAGCGTGAGCGGAGCGTCCGCAATGGGGCGAATGGCTGCGATGCGCGCTCCCGGGATCGGCTACGAGCGGCGACCGCTGTTCGCCTATCTGCTCAATACGCCGTCGCTGATCGCGATCTTCCTTTTGGCGGCCTATCCGATCGTCTACTCCGGATGGATCAGCCTGCACAAGTACAACCTCAAGCGTCCGCGCGTCTTTCAGTTCATCGGCCTCGACAACTACGCGGACATCCTGAAATCGCCGGAGTTCTGGTCGGCGCTGTGGATCACGGTCGAGTTCACGCTGCTCGTGGTCACGTCGGTCACCGTGCTCGGCGTGTGCATCGCGCTGCTCCTCAATCGAAGCTTTCCCGGGCGCGGCATCCTGCGCACGTTGATACTGTTGCCGTGGGCGATACCGCCCGTGGTCAACGGGCTGATGTGGCAATGGATCTACGACTCGAAGATCGGAGCCTTGAACGGGCTTCTGGTCGGCGTCGGGATCATTCCCGAATACCGGGGATGGCTGTCCGATCCGACGTCGGCGCTCCTGGCGCTGGCGTTCGCCGACGTGTGGAACGTCCTGCCGCTCGCAGTCATTCTGTTGCTCGCTGCATTGCAGAAGATACCTGCGGAGCTCTATGAATCGGCGCGCATCGACGGCGCCGGGCCCGTGCAGCTCTTCCGCTACGTCACGTTCCCGTGGCTCGCCCAGACGCTGCTCGTCGTGCTCATTCTGGAGACGCTGTCCGCGATCCGCGTATTCGACGTCATCTACGTGCTGACCGCCGGCGGCCCGGGCACGGCGACGACGACGCTCACCTGGAAAACGTACCTGACGACGTTCGAAACGCTCGATTTCGGCCTCGGCAACGCTTATGCCTACGCGGTCAGCCTGATCACGTTCGGCTTTGCGCTGGTCTACTTCCGCGTGCTCTACCATCGCGGAGATTTCGAGACGTGATGGCGACGGGCGGCCGCGGTGGCTTCGTGCGTTCGCGGACGATGCGACGGACGCTGATGCCGATGCTCGGTGGCCTGGTCCTCGCCGTCTACATCCTCGCTCCGTTCTGCTGGCTCCTGCTGACGAGCTTCATGCACGAGCGGGATGCGCTGTCCGTTCCCCCGCAATGGATCCCGAAGAATCCCACGCTGGCGAACTACGCGACGTTCATCGATCCAGCGGGGACTCGCGCGATCGTGGGCAGTCGGGCGGCGGAGGACACGTTTCCCGGCATGGTGAATTCGCTGATCGCGGCGACCGGGACCGCGCTTTTGAATCTGGTCCTCGGCACGCTGGCGGGCTATGCGCTCGCCCGATTCCGTTTTCCCGGGCGCGGCAGCCTGCTCGGCATCTATCTCGGATCGCGGATGCTCCCCGGCATTGCGCTGATCGTGCCGCTCTATCTCACGATCAAGAACTTCGGTCTGCTCGACCACCTGTCGGCGCTGATCGTCACGTACGTCTCGTTCACGCTCCCCTTCACGATCTGGCTGCTGAAGAACTACTTTCAGACGATACCGCGCTCGCTCGAGGAAGCCGCGTTCATGGACGGCGCGAGCTGGCTGCAGATGCTGCTACGGGTGCTGCTGCCGTCCGCCTTTCCCGGGCTCGTCGCCGCAGGGATGTTTGCGTTCATGACGGCCTGGAACGACTATCTGTTCGCCGTCATACTTACGAGCACGACCGCCGCCAAGACGTTACCGGTGGTGGTTGCGGGTTTTGCCACGGACGTCACGACGGAGCGCACGCTGATGGCGACCGGCGGCGTGCTGGCGATCGTTCCACCGCTGGTGCTCGCATTCGTGTTCCAGCGTTTGATCGTCCAGGGTCTCACGAGCGGCGCGGTCAAGGACTGAAGCCGCCCCTGATTTCGAGCAACTCTCTACGGAGGAGAACACCATGGCTCGCAACGATGATGCATCTCACGGGACGTCCCGCCGCGAATTCCTCAGGGCCTCGACGGCAGCCGGCGTCGGACTGGGCTTGGGTGCCACCGGGTTGCTTGCGCCCGCGCGCGCCCAGGCGACGACGACGATCGGCTTCCAGGGCTGGGCATTCGAGCCGCAGGTCGTCGAAGCCAGCGTGAAGCGCTTCATGGCGGAGAACCCCGATATCAAGGTCGTCTACACGCCTCTCGATCTGCAGCTCTATCCGGAGAAGATGGTCGCGCTCTTCAATGCCGGCACGCAGGGCGATGCGTTCTATGTCCGCGATACGCACCTCGGCGCATGGGTCGAGGCGGGCTGGATGCAGCCGATCGACGGGATGCCGAAGCTCGCCGAGCTGAACAAGGACATCTATCCGGCAACGCTCGAGACGCTCAAGTACAAGGGCAAGCAATACGGTGTTCCCTACTACGCCGACATCTACCTGTACCTGTACGACAAGACCCAGCTTGCGAGCGCCGGGGTGAAGAAGATTCCGGTGACGCTGGAGGATGTGAAGAACGCGGCCCTGGAAGTCAAGAAGGCGGGCATTGCCCAGTACCCGATCCTGAAGGGCTACAAGACCAATACCGACGGGCTCGACGAGTTCTGGTCGATGGTCTTCGCCTCCGGCGGGCACCTGTTCAATCCGGCGATGGAGCCGGTCTTCCCCAACGAGGACAAGACCGCTGTGATGGTCCTCGAATGGATGCTCGAGGCGATGCACAACTGGAAGATCCTCGATCCGCGCGGACTCGAGATCGACGAGACGCAGGCGCGCGATATCTACCTGAGCGGGCAGGGCACGTTCGCTTCGAACGTGGGCAACGTGTTCCCGCGCGCGAACAACCCCGCGCTGTCCAAGCGCGCCGGCAACATTCAGATGATGCGCTTCCCCGGGTTGAAGGATGTCAACAAAGGACCGATGGGCTGGTCGCGCCTCTACGGAATGAGCTCGCAGACCAAGCACAAGGAGGCGGCGTGGCGGCTCCTGTACTTCATGGGCGGCAAGGACGCCGCCGGCAAATACGACGTAGCCAAGAACTGGTATCTGACGTACGGCGTCGGCTTCGCGTTCATGTCGCTCGAGAAGGACCCCGACATCATCGCCGCGCAGAAAAAGAGCGGATACGATCTGGACATCCTCCACAACCAGTTCCAGACGGCACAGGTTCGTGAAAACGTTCTCACGAGCTGGTATGCCGAGTGGGACCGCTACACCCAGCAGCAGATCCAGAGCGTGCTGTTGCGCCAGATCAAGCCGGCGGAGGCAATGGCGGCATCGGCAAAGAAGGCACAGGAGCTGAAGAAGGCGAGCTGAAATTCATGTTCTCGCTCGAGCGGAAAGGGACGGAGCCCGCGATCGTCTTCGTTCACGGGTTCTGTCAATCGTCGACCTACTGGGCGCCAACGCTCGAGCGCGTTGCCGAGCACGGCGTTCGCGGGATTGCGATCGACCTGCCTGGCTTTGGCCGCTCTGCGAGCGAACCCGGTCCATACACGATGCCCGGTCTTGCCGACGCGCTGGCGCGCGAGCTGGACGCCATCGGAGTTCGCCGCCCGGTCGTTCTCGTGGGCGGGTCGATGGGGGGTGTCGTCGCACAGCACTTTGTCCTGCGGCATCCGCAACGCGTCGAACGTCTGCTCCTCGTGGCAACCGGCGGGTTCACGTCGAACGTGCCGCTCGCGCTCGAGAAGGCTGCTGCCTTGAGTGCTGCGACATGGGACGAAGCAGCCGTCACTCCCGTGGTCAACGGGTTCTTTCATCGGCCGCCGGCAGCGGCGATCCTCGCGGAGTACAGGAAGATCGCGCTGTCCGCGTCGCAAGCCGCAGCGGTCGAGGCGGGGCGTTCGAACGCGACCAACCGCTCGTTCGACGATCTCGCGTCGATCCGCGCGCCCACGATGATCATCCAGGGGCGCCACGATGTCGTGCGTACGCCGGAGCACGGTGCGGAGATGCGCGATCGGATCGCCGGCAGCGTGCTGGCGGTCATCGAGGACGCCGGGCACACTCCGCAGCTGGAGCAACCGGAGCGTTTTCACGATGTTGCGCTGCCGTTCCTGCTTCAGGAGCGGCAACGTCCGCGGCAGGCATGACGACCGCGCGGACCAGCTCTCTATCGACGGGAACAGCATGAGTGATTTCGATATCGCCGGAAAAGCCTGCCTGGTCACCGGAGCAAGCCGTGGCATCGGCGCTGCCGTCGCGCGCGGCCTGGGTAGCTGCGGCGCCAAGGTCGGGGTGCATTACCGCAAGGGTCGCACCGAAGCATTGCAAGTTGCCGACGACATAAAGCGGCTGGGCGGCGCCGCGCTCCTCGTCGAGGGCGATATCGCGGAGCGGGGGACGGTCGAGCGCCTCGTCGCAGAAACCGTCGCCGGCTTCGGCAGGCTCGATATCCTCATCAACAATGCCGGTGATCAGATCGCGCGTGTCAACATCGCCGAGACGACCGACGAAATGTTCGATACCCATGTCGCCGTCAACATCCATCCGACATTCGCCGCTTGCCGCGCGGCTGTCCGGCAGTTCAGGAAGCAGGGGACGGGCGGCACCATCATCAACGTGAGCTCGATCGCCGCGCGCACTGGCGGTGGCGGCGGCTCATATCTCTATGCAGGCGCCAAGGGTTTCATTTCCACATTCTCGCGCGCGCTCGCGAAGGAAGTGGCCAACGAGGGCATTCGCGTGAATGTCGTATCGCCCGGGGTCATCGCGACCGATTTGCAGGACCGCGTCACCTCACCCGAGCAGCTGCAAAGTACGGCGTTGCAGATACCGATGCGCCGTATCGGCACGCCGGATGAATGCACCGGAGCGTTCCTGTACCTGTGCTCGGACAAGCTCTGCAGATACGTGACGGGTCAGGTCATCGAGGTCAATGGCGGGCTGCTGATGCCGTGAAGAGCGTAGGATGATCACCTGGGAAGCCCACGCGTGCCTGCCGCTGTCACCCGCAGCGGACTTCGCGCCGCTCGACGAGTACCGCGCGTGCGGCGTCAACTACGTGTCGATCAACGTCGGCATGGACATGAACCCGGTCCAGCAGGTGCTTGCCGTCATCGCCGGATTTCGCGAGCGGATCAGCGCGCATCCCGACCGCTATCTGCTCGCGTCGAGCGTTGCCGACATCGAGCGCGCGGCGGCGAGCGGACGCGTTGCGATCGGCTTCGACCTCGAAGGCGCGCTGGCGCTGCAAGGGCAGCCGGCGATGGTCGCGCTCTATCGCGACCTCGGCGTGCGGCAGATCCATCTCGCCTACAACCGCAACAACAGCGTCGCGGATGGCTGCCACGATGTCGAGCGTGGCCTTACTGACCTCGGGCGGAGTATCGTCGCCGCCGTCAACGAGGCAGGCCTGCTGATGGATTGCTCGCACACGGGGCGGCGTTGCAGCCTCGAGATCATGGAGGCATCGACTCAGCCCGTGATCTTCAGCCACTCGAATCCGCTCGCGCTCGTCGAGCATGGGCGCAACGTCACCGACGAGCAGATCCGTGCCTGCGCGGCCACCGGCGGCGTCGTCTGCGTCTCCGGCGTGTCGATGTTCGTCGGCTCGCGGGAACCGACCGTCGAGCACGTCGCCCGCCATGCAGCGTATGTCGCCGATCTGGTCGGGATCGAGCACGCGGGGGTCGGCCTCGACATCAGCTTCAGTCAGCCGGGCGTCGACGAGACGCCGCCCGTCGCGTTCGATGCCGGGTACTGGTGGCCGAAGTCGGCGGGGTACGACCGCGCGCTGATGCGCAGCACCTATCCGCCGATCGCATCGTGGCGGGTGCTGTCGACGGCGCTGCAGGCTGCCGGCATGACGCAGGACGAAGCCTCCCTCGTGATGGGCGGCAACATGGCGCGCGTCGCGCGCAGCGTCTGGCATTGACAGTAGGGTCAGAGACAAATAAATAGGGTCAGAGACGACTTATTGCGACGCTCGCCGGGAGCGGTGATCGAAAAGTCGTCTCTGACCCTACTTTTCAGGGAGGAGACTTTCCATGTCGCATTCGCTCGCTTCAATCATCCGCCGCCTGTTCGGCGCCGCCGCGCTCGCAGCGCTCGCTACGCTCTCGGTCCCGGCGCAGTCTGCGACGCCGAAGGACACGCTGGTCGTCGCATGGGCGATCGACGACATCATCACGATGGATCCCGCCGAGTCGTTCGAGATCTCGGCCGGCGAGATCATGGGCAACGCGTACGACCGCCTGATTCGCTTCGACGTCAACGATCCGTCGAAGCTCGTTCCCGACATCGCCAAGTCGTGGACCGTGTCGCCCGACGGCAAGACGTACACGTTCGAGCTGAAAGACGGCCTCAAGTTCGCCTCGGGCAATCCGCTCACCGCCGAGGACGTTGCGTTCTCGCTGCAGCGTGCCGTGCTTCTCGACAAGACGCCGGCGTTCATCCTCACGCAGTTCGGCTTCACGAAGGACAACGTTAAGGACAAGATCAAGCAGACTGGTCGCCTCACCGTGCAGCTCGAGACCGACAAGGCGTATGCACCCACGTTCGTGCTCAATTGCCTGACCGCGAACGTCGCCGCGATCGTCGACAAGAAGCTCGTGCTGTCGAAGGAACAGAACGGCGACCTGGGCTACGCCTGGCTCAAGACGAACTATGCCGGCTCCGGACCGCTCAAGATCCGCGAATGGCGCGCGAACGAGATCCTCGCGCTCGAGCGCAACGACAACTACTACGGCGAGAAATCGAAGCTGCCGCGCGTCATCTATCGGCACGTGAAGGAGGCCGCGACGCAGCGGCTGCTGCTCGAGAAGGGCGACGTCGACATCGCGCGGAATCTCACCCCGCAGGACTTGACGGCGCTCGCCTCGAACAAGGACATCAAGACGACGTCGACGCCGAAGGGCACGGTCTACTACTTCAGCCTGAATCAGAAGAACCCGATCCTCGCGAAGGCAGAGGTGCGCGAAGCGATGAAGTGGCTCGTCGACTATTCGGCGATCGGCGAGACGCTGATCAAGAACATCGGCGTCATCCACCAGAACTTCCTTCCGGTCGGGCTGCTCGGCGCGTCCACCGAGAACCCCTACAAGCTCGACGTCGACAAGGCGAAGGCGCTGCTCGCGAAGGCGGGCTACCCGAACGGCTTCAAGGTGACGATCGACATGCGCACGGTGCAGCCGGTGCAGGGAATCACCGAAGCGTTCCAGCAAACCGCGAAGCGCGCCGGCATCGACGTCGAGATCATCCCCGGCGACGGCAAGCAGACGCTCACCAAGTACCGTGCGCGGCAGCACGACATCTACATCGGCCAGTGGGGTGCCGACTACTGGGATCCGCACACGAACGCCGACACGTTCGCGCGCAATCCGGACAACGGCGACGACGCGAAGTCGAAGCCGCTCGCGTGGCGCAATGCGTGGGCGATTCCCGAGCTCACGAAGAAGAGCGATGCCGCCGTGCTCGAGCGCGACGCCGCGAAGCGGAAGGCGATGTACGAGGAGATCCAGGCCGAGTTCCGCAAGACGAGCCCGTTCGTGATGCTCTATCAGCAGACCGAGGTGGCGGCTTTTCGCAGCGACGTGCGCGGCCTAAAGATCGGCCCGACGTCGGACACGACGTACATGTTCAACGTGTCCAAGTCCTAGCGTCCCGCGCGCCGAATACGCCCGCAAGGCACTCGTCCGCCTTTGGGACAGGCAGCGCCAATTCCGGCGGACGGACGCGGAGGCGCCCGCCTGCTGCGCGGTCTCGAGATCGCCGGGCGCCTCGCGGTCGTCATCCTGCTCACGTACGTCGGGCTGCTCGCGGTCACGTTCTTCATCGGGCGCGTAATCCCGATCGACCCGGTGCTCGCGATCGTCGGCGATCGCGCGCCCGAGCACGTGATCGCGCGCGTCCGCGAGGAGCTCGGCCTCAACAAGCCACTGTGGGAGCAGTTCTACATCTACTGCTCGAAGGCGGTGCGCGGCGACTTCGGGCGCTCGGTGCTCACGTCGAACCCGGTGATGCAGGACATTCGCCGCGCGTTTCCCGCGACGCTCGAGCTTGCGACGCTGGGCACGCTGATCGGTGCGGGCTTGGGCGTTCCGCTCGGCGTCTGGGCGGCGGTGCGGCGCGGCGGCGTTCCGGATCAGCTCGTGCGTGTCGTCGGCCTCGTCGGCTATTCGGCGCCGATCTTCTGGCTGGGACTGATGGCGCTCGTCGTCTTCTACGCGCACCTGGGGTGGGTCGCGGGGCCGGGCCGCATCGACATCGTCTACGAATACACGCTGACGCGCGTAACCGGCCTCCTGCTGGTCGACACGCTGATGGCCGGCGAGTGGGAGGCGTTTCGTAACGCGCTGGCGCATCTGATCCTGCCGGCATCGCTGCTCGGGCTGTTCTCGCTCGCCTACATCAGCCGGATGACGCGCTCGTTCATGCTGAACGAGCTCGGCCACGAATACATCGTCGCCGCGCGCGCGAAGGGCCTGTCGGAAACGCGGATCATCTGGCGCCACGCACTCCGCAACGCGATGGTGCCGCTCGTCACGGTGATCGCGCTCTCCTACGCGGGACTACTCGAAGGATCGGTGCTCACCGAAACCGTGTTCGCGTGGCCGGGGCTCGGCCTCTACATCACGAACTCGCTGCAGAACGCCGACATGAACGCCGTGCTCGGCGGAACGATCATCGTCGGCTCGATCTTCATCGGCCTCAACCTGCTCTCGGACGTGCTCTACCGCGTGCTCGACCCGAGGACCCGCGGACGATGATCGACGCCGGCACGCGCGAGAGTCTGCATGCGTGGCTCGTGTCGGAACGGCCTCGCTCGCGCCGGCAGGCGCTTTTCATTCGCGCGTACTCGGGATGGCGGACCTTCGTTGCGAATCGGCTGGCGGTCGTCGGGCTGCTGATCGTCGTCGCCCTGATGCTCGTCGCGATCTTCGCGAATCAGCTCGCGCCGTATTCGCCCTACGTCGGCGATCTGCGCACGACGCGGCTTCTGCCTCCGTCCGCCGCGCACTGGTTCGGAACCGACGACCAGGGGCGCGACATTCTTTCGCGCGTGATCTTCGGTACGCGGATCACGCTGGTCGTCGTCGTGCTCGTTGCGTTGCTCGCGGCGCCGGTTGGACTCGCCGTCGGAACCGTCGCCGGCTACGCGCGAGGCTACGTCGACGCGACGCTGATGCGCATCACCGACATCTTCCTCGCGTTTCCGCGGCTGATCCTCGCGCTCGCGTTCGTCGCCGCGCTGGGCCCCGGCATCGAGAACGCGGTGATCGCGATCGCGATCACGTCGTGGCCGCCCTACGCGCGGATCGCCCGCGCCGAGACGCTGACGATCCGCAAGAGCGAGTACATCGCCGCCGTCGAGATGATCGGCGCCTCGAAGTGGCGCGTCGTGCTTCGCCACATCATGCCTCTCTGCGTGTCGTCGGTGATCGTTCGCGTGACGCTCGACATGGCGGGCATCATCCTGACGGCGGCAGGTCTCGGTTTTCTCGGTCTCGGCGCGCAGCCGCCGACACCCGAATGGGGCGCGATGATCGCGAACGGTCGCCTCTACCTGCTCGACCACTGGTGGGTCGCGGCTGCGCCCGGCGCGGCGATCTTCGTCGTGAGCCTGGGCTTCAACCTGCTCGGCGACGGTCTCCGCGATGCGCTCGACCCGAAGGCGGTGAAGTGACGAAGCCGCTCCTCGTCGTCGACGATCTCGAGATCGCGTTTCCGAATCGCGACGGAGGAATGACCAAAGCCGTGCGCGGCGTGTCGTTCACGCTCGGCCGCGAGCGGCTCGGCATCGTCGGCGAGTCCGGTGCGGGCAAGTCGCAGACCGGCCGCGCGATCCTGGGCCTGACGCCGCCCGAAGCGCGCGTGACCGCGAAGCGCCTCGAATTCGACGGCATCGATCTGTTGCATTGCTCGGAGCGGCAGCGGCGCGAGCTTCGCGGCGGACGGATCGCGATGGTGCTGCAGGATCCGAAGTATTCGCTGAATCCCGTGATGACGATCGGCGATCAGCTCGTCGAGACATTGCGCGCGCACCAGCGCGTGACGGCGCGAGAAGCCGAAGCGCGCGCGCTGGCGGCGCTCGCTTCGGTGCGCATCGACGATCCCGAGCGGGTCGTGAAGCTCTACCCGCATGAGGTCTCGGGCGGGATGGGGCAGCGCGCGATGATCGCGATGATGCTGATCGCGGATCCGGATCTGCTGATCGCCGACGAGCCGACGTCGGCGCTCGACGTCACCGTCCAGCTCCAGCTGCTGTCGATCCTCGACGCGCTCGTCGGCGAGCGCGGAATGGGGCTCATTTTCATATCGCACGACCTGCGCCTGGTCTCGTCGTTCTGCGACCGCATTCTCGTGATGTACGCGGGGCGCGTCGTCGAGGAAGTTGCCGCGGGCGGACTCGATGACGCGCGGCATCCGTACACGCGCGGTCTCGTCAACTGCCTGCCGCGACTCGGCGAGCAGCACCATCCGCTGCCGACGCTCGAGCGCCGTGCCGAGTGGGCGCAATGAGCGTACAGAGTACCGGCATCGACGTTCGAAATCTGTCCGTCGTCTACGGGCACTTCGTCGCCGTTTCCGATACATCGTTCCGCGTCGAGCCTGGCGAAAGCTTCGGCATCGTCGGCGAGTCGGGGTCGGGCAAGACAACGGTGCTGCGCGCGATCTGCGGCCTCGCGCCGCTCGCTGCCGGAACGATTGAGCTGGTCGGAGGCGCGTTGCTGCCGGCTCCCGGCACGAAGTCCTTCCGGCGTCTCGTGCAGATGGTGTTCCAGGATCCGTACGGGTCGCTGCATCCGCGGCAGACGGTGGACAGGATCCTCGCCGAGCCTCTGGCGATTCACGGCGTCGAAAATGCCGAGGCGCGGATCGAGCGTGCGCTCGACGAAGTCGGGCTCGGCTCGGGATTTCGCTATCGCTATCCGCATCAGCTCTCGGGCGGCCAGCGCCAGCGGATCGCGATCGCGCGCGCGTTGATTCTCGAGCCGCAGATCCTCCTGCTCGACGAGCCAACGTCGTCGCTCGACGCTTCGGTGCAGGCGGAAGTGCTGAATCTCCTCGAAGCGCTGCGCGCGCGACGCCATCTCACGTTCGTGATGGTGAGTCACGATCTCGCCGTCGTCACGCACTTGTGCGAGCGGCTGATGGTGATGCAGCGCGGCCGAACCGTCGAATCGGTCTCCGCGGCGAATCTCGCCGCGCGCCGGGTGACCGACGATTACACGCGCAGCCTGATGGAAGCCTCGGTGGGCTTTCGCCGTGGGACCCGGTCGACCGGGTAAAATGGAGAGCTAGTGTTCGCCACTCACCTCGTTGAGGGCCAGGGCGTGGCCATGCGCGCCGAGTACGCGAGCGTCCCCGTGCTCACGTTTCATTCGATCTCGACCGATCCGGGGCCAACCAGCATTTCGCCGGACACCTTCCGCATGCAGCTGGACGTGCTCGCCGAATGCGGCGCTACGGCGATGACGTGCGAGGAGTTCCTCGACTGGCATCGCGGTGGCTCGCCGGGAGCCGGACGCCGCGTGCTGATCACGTTCGACGATGGTTTTGCCGACTTCGCGACTGCCGCGCATCCGGTGCTTCGCGAGCGAGGGTTCGCGGCGATCGTGTTCGTGCCCACCGGCAAGCTCGACTATCGAGAGGATTGGCGCGGCGCGCACTGTCCGCCGCGGCGACTCCTCGGCTGGTCGATGATGCGCGAGCTCGCGAGCGCGGGCGTCGAGTTCGGCGGTCACGGCGTCGCGCACGCCGATCTGACGCGCGTGCCACCTCCGGTCCGCCGGCACGAAATCGAGCGCAGCGCGCGCGATCTCGAGCAGCAGCTTGGCCGGCCTGCACGCGCATTTGCCGCGCCCTACGGACACGTGAACCGCGACGTTCTCGCCGACGTCGCGCGGACGTACGAAGTCGCCTTCGGCTCGCGTTTCCGTCGCGCGCTGCCGGCACGTGATCCCTACGACGTTCCCCGGATCGGGATGCATTACTTCCGTTCGCCGAGGCGCTGGCGCGAATTCATCGAGGGCGCGACCGGATACTTCAACGTCCGTCGCGCATTTCGAGCCGTGCGACTCGCGGCGCTGCGCTCGTCTGCGTCGCGGTGATTCTGCAGGCGCGCCGCCTATTTCGCGCAGAGCCCCAGCACCTGCTCCTGCTGCGAGCACGCCTTGCTCGGCGCGACCTTGGGTTTCGCGCGTGAAGCGATGCAAGCGCGAAGCTCGTTCGTCGTCGCGGGGTAGTAGATCCAGCCGCGCCCGAGGTCGGGCAGCGCGAGCTCGACTTCGCGCCACTTCGGGTGTCCCTTCTCCTGCAGCACCGGGAAGTTCTGGCACAGCGACCGCGCGAAGCGGCGCAGCGAATCCTCGGTCAACTTGAGGCTGAAATCGTAGGTGACGAGAAACGCTTTCACGGCGAGCGCAGGAAGATCGTCGGCGAGCAGGTTCGGGTAGCTCGCCGCGCGAACCGTTGCCGCGACGTACGTCTTGAGCGCCGCCTGGCTCTCCGGCCGGCTCGGGTCGAATTTCAGGAGCTTGATCAGGTTGCGCGCCTCGGGCTTCATGTCGACGAGCAGCTTCGCCGGTTGGCCCGCGATCACGGCGACGACGTCGACCGACTTGTCGGTGATCAGCTTGACGAGCGCCTCCTCGTTCGGAAGGAACGTCGCGTTCGCCTGCGGCACCGGCGCGTTGAACATCAGCCGGTACAGCGTCGTCGTCGTGAGCGCGGTCCCGCTGCCGAGCTCGCCGACGTTGATCTTCGCGTTGCGGATATCGTGGATGTAGTTCAAGTCCGAATCGGCGCGAGTGATGAAATAGATCTCTTCGTTGTAGAGCGGCAGGATCACGCGCAACGGGCGGATCATCGCGGTCGCGTCGGCGTTGCCGCCGGCAGCCTGATCGAGAAACGCCTGGTAGACGTCCGATTGGACGAGCGCGAACTTGACACCGGCCTCAAAGCGCAACCGCTTGACGTTTTCTGCCGATCCCGCCGAGGGCAGCGCCTCGAGCTCGATGTCGGCAGCGGGCGCGACGAACTGCGCGAGGTTTCGTCCGATCTGGATGTAGGTGCCGCGCTCGGACGCGGTGACGATCTTGTATTCGAGCGCCGCCAGTGCGGTCCCGGTCTGCAAAAGTAGGAGCGCCGCGATCCACGCGGCCCAGCGGATCCGGATCATTTCATTGTCCTTTCGCGGTCGAGCTTCGATTGCACAGCCCGAGCGCAATGAGCTCGGGTGTACAGCGATCGCCTTCGGCGGCCGACGGCCGCGCTGCGGGCCGCTCGCGTTCCGCGGCCT
>DASSGI010000345.1:0-27084 GCA_035857655.1 Casimicrobiaceae bacterium
TGTTGATCCGCAGGAACCGCGTCTACACCGACGGAGCGTTTTGCGACGCTGCCGTCTACGACCGCGAGCATCTGCGGCCCGGCGATCGGATCGCCGGACCCGCGGTGATCCGCGAGGACAACGCGACGACCGTCATCGAGCCGGGCTGGCGAGCGACCTTTACGCCGCGCGCCGATATCGTCCTCGATCGCATCGAAGCCGCACAGCGCGCGCACGCGATCGGCACCACGGCCGACCCGGTGCTGCTCGAAGTCTTCAACAACCTCTTCATGGCGATCGCCGAGCAGATGGGCGTGACGCTCGCCAACACGGCGTATTCGGTCAACATCAAGGAGCGACTCGACTTTTCGTGCGCGCTGTTCGACGCCGAAGGAAACCTGATCGCCAATGCGCCGCACATGCCGGTGCACCTGGGGTCGATGGGAGAGAGCGTGAGGACGGTGATCGACCGCCGGCGCGATTCGATGCGGCGCGGCGACGTCTTCGTGCTGAACGCGCCCTACAACGGCGGCACGCACTTGCCCGATGTGACGGTGATCGCGCCGGTCTTCCTCGGCGCAGAAGCGCGGAAGGTAGAGTCGGGGATGATGGCGCGAAGGCGAGGAGCCGGCGACGAAGCCGACAAAGCCAGCGCCCCGAATCTGCCTTCCGCCCCGGAGTTCTATGTCGCGTCGCGCGGCCACCATGCTGACATCGGCGGCATCACGCCGGGATCGATGCCGCCCGATTCGACGCACGTCGACGAAGAGGGCGTTCTGCTCGACAACGTTCAGCTCGTCGCCGAAGGGCGCTTTCTCGAAGGCGAGATGCGCGAGATCCTGTCGTCGGGCCGGTATCCGTCGCGTAACGTCGAGCAGAATCTCGCCGACCTGCGCGCGCAGGTCGCGGCGTGCGCGAAAGGCGCCGAGGAGCTCGTGAAAATGGTCGCGCACTTCGGCCTCCCGGTCGTGCGCGCGTATATGCGGCACGTGCAGGACAACGCCGAAGAGGCGGTGCGCCGCGTGCTCGATGTGCTGACCGACGGGCACTTCGAATACGAGATGGACAGCGGCGCGAAGATCGCGGTGACGATCGCGATCGACAAGGCGGCGAGGGAGGCGACGATCGACTTCACGGGAACGAGCGCGCAGCAGCCGACGAACTTCAACGCGCCGTCGGCGGTCTGCAAGGCGGCGGTCCTCTACGTGTTCCGCACGCTGGTCGACGACGAGATTCCGATGAACGCCGGGTGCCTGAAGCCGCTCTCGGTCCTCATTCCGCCGGGCTCGATGCTCGCGCCGCGCTACCCGGCGGCGGTCGTTGCGGGCAACGTCGAGACTTCGCAGACGATCACCGACACGTTGTACGGCGCACTCGGGGTGCTCGCGGCGTCGCAGGGAACGATGAACAATTTCACGTTCGGCAACGCGAAGTACCAGTACTACGAGACGATCTCGGGCGGTTCCGGCGCGGGGCCCGACTTCGCCGGCACGAGCGTCGTCCAGACGCACATGACCAACTCGCGACTCACCGACCCGGAGGTGCTCGAGTGGCGTTTCCCGGTGCGGCTCGACTCCTACGGAATTCGCCGCGGAAGCGGAGGCGCGGGCCGCCATCGCGGCGGCGACGGCTCCGAGCGTCGCGTCCGCTTCCTCGAGCCGATGACGGCAGTGATGCTCGCGAACCACCGCCGCGTTGCGCCGTTCGGAGTCGCCGGCGGAATGCCGGGCGCCGTCGGCCGCAACTGGGTCGAGCGGGTCGACGGCTCGCGCGAGGAGTTCGGTGCGACCTTCGCGGTGGAGATGGCCGCCGGCGACGTGTTCGTCATTCAGACGCCCGGTGGCGGGGGATTCGGCGCCGAGAAGTAGGGTCAGAGACGACTTTTGCTGCAGCGGTGAAGTAGGGTCAGAGACGACTTTTGCTGCAGATGGTCTGGAATATCCGTCGCCGCCCAAAAAGCCGTCTCTGACCCTACTTCTCTGGACCCTGCCTGATAAATCGTCTCTGACCCCATTTCTTGCGCTCCTGCGCGACGCGCATAATTCCCTTTTCCGCATCCGGAGGCATCATGGCTGGCATCTACGATTTCACCGTCAAGGACATTCACGGCAAGACCGTCAAGCTTTCGGCGTACAAGGGGAAGCCGATGCTCATCGTCAACACCGCGAGCGAATGCGGATTCACGCCGCAGTACAAGGGGCTCGAGGCGCTCTACAAGAAGCTTCACGGCAAGGGTCTCGAGATCCTGGGCTTTCCCTGCAACCAGTTCGGCGCGCAGGAGCCCGGAAGCGAAGCCGACATCGAGCAGTTCTGCGAAGTGAATTACGGCGTGACGTTTCCGATGTTCGCGAAGATCGACGTCAACGGCGACGACGCGGCACCGCTGTACAAGTACCTGAAGAAGGAGAAGCCGGGGTTGATGGGATCCGAAGCGATCAAGTGGAACTTCACGAAGTTCCTCGTCGACGGCAATGGCAAAGTTGTCGAGCGTTACGCGCCGAACACCGAGCCGGCGAGCATCACTGGCGACATCGAGAAGCTCCTCTGACCGCGGCGATGCGTCGTCGTTCTGCGCTCGCAGCCGCCGCCTTCGCGCTTGCGCTCGCTTGCGCCGGCGCGTTCGGCCAGGCCGATCCGAAAAAGGTCATCTACGCGGCATTCCCGACCGCGGAAACGGGCTTCGATCCGCAGGCGGCCGGCGACGAATATTCGAACAGCGTCAACCGCGTGATCTTCGACCCGCTCTACCGCTACGACTATCTCGCGCGGCCGTACAAGCTCGTTCCGAATACCGCCGTCGGCATGCCCGAGATTTCCGCCGACGGCAAGACGTGGACGATCCGCATCAAGCCGGGCATCTATTTCGCCGACGATCCCGTGTTCAAGGGGCAGCGCCGGGAGCTCACTGCGGCCGACTACGTCTACGCGTGGAAGCGCGTGCTCGATCCGCGAATGCGGTCGAACTCGCTGCAGGTGTTCGACGGACGCTTCGTCGGAGCCGACGCAATCGTCTCGAGCGCGAAGGAGACGGGAAAGTTCGACTACGACGCTACGATGGAAGGGTTGCAGGCGCTCGATCGCCATACGATCCGGATCAAGCTCAACTTCGCTGACTACGAGCTCCTGTCGAACCTGACAATCGTTGCGACCGCTGCCATTGCGCACGAGGTCGTCGAAGCCTACGCCGACGGCGCGGGCTGGGTGATGGCGAATCCCGTCGGGACGGGACCGTATCGGCTCAAAGACTGGCGGCGCGGACAGAAGATCGTGCTTGAGGCGAATTCGACGTTTCGCGAGGAATATTTCCTCGAAAGCAGCCTTCCCGAGGATCGCGCGATCGTTGCGAAGCTGAAGGGGAAGAAGATTCCGTTTGCCGGGCGCATCGAAGTGAGCATCATCGAGGAGTCGAATCCGCGGCTCCTCGCGTTCGAGCAGCGCGATCTCGACTATCTGACGGTGCCGGCTGATCTCGTTCCCAATGTGCTCGACGCGCAGAACCGGCTGAAGCCCCGCTTCGTCGAGCAGGGCATCACGCTCGCACGCGGCATTCAGCCCGCGATCACGTACACGTACTTCAACATGGAGGATCCGGTGGTGGGCGGCTACACGCCGGACAAGATCGCGCTGCGGCGCGCGATCGGGATGTCGTACAACGTCGACGAGGAGATCAGGGTGTTGCGCGCGGGGCAGGGTGCCCCGGCGACACAGCCGATTCCACCGAACGTCAGCGGCTACAACCCGAAGTTCGACGGCCACGCCAAATTCGATCCTGCGGCGGCGCGCGCGCTTCTCGACAAGTTCGGCTACGTCGATCGCGACAAGGACGGCTGGCGCGACTTGCCCGACGGCAAGCCGCTCGTGCTCAAGATCGGTTCGGGGACGAGCGCGCTCGATCGCCAGTACAACGAGCTGTGGCAGCGAAGCCTCAACGGCGTCGGATTGCGCTGCGATTTCACCAACCAGAAATTCGCCGACAACCTCAAGGCGGCGCGGCTCGGCCAGTTGCAGATGTGGTTCCTCGGCAACATCAGCACGACGACGGAAGGGTTCGGGTTCCTCGGACTTCTCTACGGCGGTCACGCGGGATTCTCGAACCTCGCGCGCTTCCGGCTGCCGGAGTTCGACAAGCTTTACGAAGAAGCGCGCGCGATGCCCGACGGTCCCGCGCGCACGAAGATCCTGCAACGGATGTCGGAGCTCGTCACCGCTTATGCGCCGTGGAATCTTCACGCGTTCCGCTACGAGAACGTGCTCGTGCAGCCGGGGCTCGTCGGCTACAAGTACAACGCATTCGATCGCCATCCGTGGCGCTACTATGACGTCGATCTCAAACTGCGCAAGGCTCCCGCAGGGAAGTAGTCTACGCGGGCACGAGCGGCCTGCCGTGATGCTCCTCGGCCACGCATCGCGCAAGCCTCCGGGCTTCACGAGACCCGGGCGCCCTTCGGCTCGCACGACGCGCGCCGCTTGCATCTGCGCAGCGATGCTCGCCGCGCTCGCGTTTGCGCTTTGCGCGCAGGTCGCTTCCGCGCAATCCAAGTGGGAGGACCCGGCGAAGACGATTCGCGTGATGTTTCCAATCGCCGAGACCGGGTTCGATCCGCAGGCGACCTCCGACTACTATTCGAGCCACGTCGAGCGCGCGATCTTCGAAGCGCTGTATACGTTCGACTACCTCGCGCGTCCGTCGAAGGTGGTCCCGCAGACCGCGGCCGCGATGCCCGAGATCTCGGCCGACGGCAGAACGTGGACGATCAGGATCAGGCCGGGCATCTACTTCGCCGACGATCCCGCATTCAAGGGCAAGAAGCGCGAGCTCGTCGCCGCCGACTACGTCTATTCGTTCAAACGGCTGCTCGACCCCAGGGTGCGCGCGCCGTTCATGTGGTACCTCGAGGGCAAGATCGCCGGCGCGGACGAAGTCCTCGCGAAGGCGAAGAAGGACGGCAAGCTCGACTACGACGCACCGATGGAGGGCTTGAAGGCGATCGATCGCTACACGCTGCGGATCACGCTCAAGGAGCCCGACTACGTGCTGCTGGGTTACCTGACCCAATCCGCGCTGGCCGCCGTCGCGCGCGAAGTGATCGAAGCCTACGGCGACGCGTCCGGCTGGGCGATGGCGAACCCGGTCGGCACCGGTCCGTATCGGCTCGCGCAATGGCGACGCGGCCAGAAGATCGTGCTCGAGGCGAATCCCAACTATCGCGAAGAATATTTTCCGGAGAACGGCGAGCCCGGCGACCGCGAGCTGATCGCGAAGATGAAAGGGAAGCGCCTGCCTCAGGTGGGCCGGATCGAGATTTCGATCATCGAGGAATCGAATCCGCAACTGCTCGCGTTCAACAGCGGCGAGCTCGATTACGTGAACGTGCCCGCCGATCTCGTCGCGAACGTGATCGAGGCCGAAAGCGGGCTCAAGCCGGAATACGCGAAAGCGGGCGTCACGCTGCACCGCGTGACGCAGCCTGCGCTCGCGTACACCTATTTCAACATGGACGATCCGGTGGTCGGCGGCTACACGCCGGAGAAGATCGCGCTGCGCCGCGCGATGATCATGGGCTTCAACACCGAGGAGATGATCCGGGTGTGGTGGCAGGGGCAGGCGCTCATCGCCACGCAGCCGATTCCCCCGGGCGTTGCCGGCCATTCGCCGGGCTTCGTCGCGCGCGCGAAGTACGATCCGGCGGCAGCGCGTGCGCTCCTCGACAAGTTCGGCTACGTCGACCGCGACAAGGACGGCTTCCGCGAGCTTCCCGATGGCAAGCCGCTCGCGATCGTGATGGCCTCGACGCCGACGGGACGCGATCGCGAGCGCGACGAGCTCTGGAAAAAGAACATGACGGCGATCGGCATTCGGATCGACTTCATCAAGCAGAAATGGCCCGACCTGCTGAAGATGGGGCGAGCGGGCAAGCTGCAGATGTGGCCGGTGGGGTGGATCAACACCTACGGCGAGGGCGATGCGTTCATGCAGCTCCTCTACAGCAAGAACATCGGGCAATCGAATTATTCGCGGTTCGCGCTTCCCGAATATGACGACCTTTACCGGAGGTCGAAGCGCGTGCCCGATGGTCCGGAGCGAAACGCGCTCTATCGAAAGATGGCGGAGCTCGTCGTCGCGTACAACCCATGGGATCTCGGCGTCTACCGGATCGAGAACACGCTCGTCCGCCCGTGGGTGCTCGGCTACAAGAAACACGTCAACCTCGAGCACGCGTGGAAGTACCTCGACGTCGATTCCGAGCGCAAGAAGTCCGGCAAGTGAGATCGAGCGGATGATAGTTCCCGCGCCTCCGGCGCCGCGCAGCCTAAGCGCCCGCCGACTGGTCTGTCATCCACGTTTTTCGTTGTGCCGGCGCGACAGACGGTCGTTCGCGCGCGCCGGGGCGCGGCTCGGACGATTGCCGACTCGCCCGCGCTCGCGTAAGATGCAGCCATCACAAATATCAACGAAGCAGGAACCCATGTTCAGCGCGCCCAACTTTCTTCCGCTTTCGTCCGCAATCGCGGGCGAGACGGTCGCGCGCGTCAACGGCAGATTCCGAGTAATCGGAGCGCCGGGCATGGCGCACCGCACCGCCTCGTTCCCGATCTACCGCGGCAACCTGCGGTAGTCGCCTGGCCGGAATCCCCGCCAGGCAGCAGGCGGGAACCGGTTCCTCGAGCAGTACCCGCCTGTTCCTTGCGTTGTCGCCGCGTGTTGCGGCGTGTTCCGGCTTTGCCGGAGTGAAGACAGGCCTCACCATGAATACGCTCAGACGACAATTCGGCCGGCTCTTCCACGGTCTCTGGCGCAACCCGGAGTTCATGAAGCTCTGGGGATCGTTGACGATCACCGCGTTCGGCGCGCAGATCACGAATCTCGCGCTGCCGCTCACCGCCGCGGTGCTGCTGCAGGCGACCCCGTGGCAGATGGGCGTGCTGGTTGCGCTCGAGACGCTGCCCTTCGCGCTCGTGAGCCTGCACGCGGGCGTGCTGATCGATCGCATGCGCAAGCTTCCGATCGTGATTGCGTCCGACATCGCCCGCGGGCTTTCGCTGCTCGCGATCCCGGTTGCTGCGTTCACCGACACGCTGTCGATCGAAATCCTCTACGCGGTCGGCTTCTTCTGCGGCGTGCAGAACGTCGTCGGCGGCGCCGCGTACCAGGTGCTGCTGGCGCAGATGGCGGGGCGCGAGCGACTCGTCGAGGCGAACGCGAAGGTGGCGCTGGGAGAGACGTCCTCGGCACTCGTCGGTCCCGGGCTCGCCGGCGGTCTGATCCAGCTCGTCACCGCACCGTTCGCGATCATCGTCGATGCGGTCGCCTTCTTCGTCTCGGCATTGATGCTGCGCAGGATTCGCGCACTGCACGACGTCGTGCATCCCGGCCCGCGCCCCTCGGTGACGAAGGAGATCCACGAGGGACTGAAGCTCGTCTGGAACAACCGGACGCTGCTGGCGCTCGCGTGGCTCGCGGGGCTGTGGCAGATCCTTCACCACATGCAGATTGCCGTGCTGATCCTGTTCGCGACGCGCGAGCTCGGACTTTCGGCAGGCGCGGTCGGCCTCACGTATGTATTCGGCGGACTGGGATGCGTGCTCGCATCGGCTTTCGCGCAGCGCTTGTGCGCGCGGTTCGGCGTCGGGCCGATCATCGTCCACGGACTCGCGCTGAGCGCGCTCGGCTGGCAGATGTTCGGCCTCGTCTCGGGACCGGTCTGGTTCGCGACGCTAGCGCTCGGCTGCGCGATGTTGATGTTCGACTTCGGCGCCGTGCTCTTCGGGATCAACTATCTTGCGTTGCGCCAGGCGATCACGCCCGATCGGTTGCTCGGTCGGATGACGGCGACGATGCGTTTCCTGACGGTTGCTGCGGCGCCGCTCGGATCGCTTGCCGGCGGAGCGCTCGCCTCGGCAATCGGCCTGCGCGGCACGCTGTTGACGATCGGCGTTCTCGGAATCCTTCTCGTCGTCGGTGCCGTGCTGTGGTCGCCGGTGAGGAGGCACCGCGAGATGCCGGCGGTCGCGAGCGACTAGAGCTGGAACGGGTAAACCGCGGGGAGCTTCAGGATCTGCGTGAGCTCGTCGAGCGCGCGCCGCGATTCGTCGACGAGTGCAGGGTCGCCGAGATCTTCGGCAGCGAGCCGGTCACGGTAATGCGCGCGCACCCAACGTTCGAGATCCGCCGCGAGCGCGTCGTCGAGGAAGACGCGCGCCTGGATCGCAGCACGCTCGGCGGCGGTCAATGTCACGCCGAGGCGCAGGCAAGCGGGGCCGCCGCCGTTTCGCATGCTTTGCCGCAGGTCGAAGGTCAGCACCTCGGCGATCGGTCCGCCGCTTTGCAGCAATTTGTCGAGATACGCCGCGACGCGCGGATTCTCGCGACATTCGCTCGGTGCGACGAGCAAGTAGCCGCCTTCGACCCGCGGCAGCAACTGGCCGTTGAACAGGTATGTCGAGACGGCATCGGCCAGCGAGACGGCGTCGGCGGGAACGACAACCGGTGCAAACGCGGATCCGACTTTCGCGCGCAGCTCCGCGATCACCGCGTCCTGCGAGACCCACGCCTGCTCATGGCAGAAAAGGAGGGTCCGATGGCCGACGGCGATCACGTCGTTGTGAAAGACGCCCGCGTCGATCGCCGCCGGAAGCTGCTGCGCAAGCACCATGTGCGCGGAATCGATCCCGTGACGCCGCGCAATCGCGACTGACGCTTCGCGCGTCTGGCGTGCGGGATACCGTTGCGGCGCCGGTGCGGTGGCGTCGAACGCCGCGCGGCCGTAGACGAAAAGCTCGATACCGCGCGTTCCGGGTTTTGCAACGAACCGCGTGAAGTTCGCTGCGCCTTCGTCGCCGAACTGCGGTGCGGCCGGCAGCGGCGAATGGACCTCGAAATGCTTCGCGTCGGCGAAGATCGCTCGCAACACTCGCGTCGTGGTCGCTGCTTCGATGGAGCGGTGGAAGTGCGCCACCAGGTTGGCCGGTGTCAGGTGCACGCGGGCGTCGGCGGTGTCGGCCGACGGGCTCACTGTCGCGGCGTTCGCGACCCACATCGCTGCAGCCGACGAACATGCGGCGAGCAACTGCGGCGCCTCGCGCGCGGCGCGCGCAACGACTTCGCCATCGTTGCCGGAGAACCCGAGCGCGCGCAACGCGGCGACGTCCGGCCTCTCGTGCGGCGGAAGCACCGCCTGCGCATAGCCGCGAGCTGCGAGCGCCCGCGCCTTCGCGAGCCCCTGCAATGCCGCCTCGCGCGGGTTCGCGACGAGCCGGGCGTTTTTCTCGGCGGCGAGGTTTCCGTGCGCGAGTCCGGAGTAGTTGTGCGTCGGACCCGGGATCCCGTCGAAGTTGACGTCCAACGTCATCGCCGGTCCCTTGGTGACAACGGGACTGCACGCACGCTGTCGCCGCCGGCAATGCCGAGCTGCGCGGCAGCCTCGGTCGCGAGCGGGAACCGCTTGAATCGCGCAGGGGCTTCCGCGAGGATTACGCGAAAATCCTCGAATCGGCGATTCGCGACAAGCCAGGTCACTTCCCCGTTTGCCGCTTGCGCAGCCGCACTCGCGGCGGTGCTCGCGGACGCGATCGCCACCGGCACGACGACGCTCTGGCGAATCGCATGGATGTTGTCGCGGAAGCACTCGAGCGTAGGACCCGCGTCGAAGATGTCGACGTAGCCTTCGTAGCGGAAGCCCTCCTGCTCGAGCAGCCGTCGGGCGGGACGCGTGTCGTCGTGCACCTCGCCGATGACCGCGCGCGCGGAATCGGGCAACAGGTTCACGTACACGGGATGCCGTGGCATCAGCTCGGCGACGAACGACTTCTGGCCGATTCCAGTCAGATAATCGGCCGTCGAATATTCCATCGCGAAAAAGTGCCTGCCGAGGCCTTCCCAGAACGGGCTGCGGTTGTCCGCGTCGAGCTTTCCGCGCAATTCAGCGATGACCTTCGCTGCGAAGCGGTCGGCGAACTCGGCGATGAACAAGAGCCGGCTTTTCGCGAGCAGCGGTCCGTTCCGCGCGTGCCGGTAGCTCTCGTCGAGAAAGAGCGAGCAGAGCTCGGTGTGCCCGGTGTGGTCGTTGGCGAGGAAAAGCGTCGGCGCCGCCGTGTAGACATCGAGCGCACGCGATGCGTGGACGAGCGTGCCGACATGATAGTTGTACCAGGGCTCCTTCAACCCCACCGCGGCCTCGATCGCCGCGATCCCGACGACGCGGTCGGCGTCGCCGTCGACGAGCACGAAGACGAAGCACGCATCGGCGCGCGACGCGCTCCCGGCGAACGACGCGAGCGAGCGCGCGATACGCTCGGACAGTCGCTCGCGATTCGCCGGCAGCGTCGTGAGGCCGGTCCCGGTGTGCTCGGACAGCGCGAGCACCGCGGGAAGGTCGTCCTGAGCGATCGGCCGGACGTAGAACAAGGGTGGTGCCGACGCCGGAGCGAGTCGCGCTACGTCAACGCGCGATTGAGCGCGGTCTCGAGGCGCGCGAGGCCCTCGAGGATTTCGTCGAGGCTGATGACGAGCGATGGAGCGATCCGCACGACGTCGGGTCCCGCGACGAGCACGAGAAGTCCCCCCTCGCCCGCGGCCTTGACGACGTCCATCGCCTTGCCTTTCCAGCGTGCGTCGAGCTCGCAGCCCAGCCACACGCCTTCGCCGCGAATATCGGCGAACACGCGGCGGCGGACGTTGATCGCCTTGAGGCCTTCGATGAAGAGCGCGTGCCGCGCCTTGACGCCGTCGAGCACTTCGGTCGTGTTGACGACGTCGAACACCGCGCCGGCAACGGCGCACGCGAGCGGATTGCCGCCGTAGGTGGTTCCATGGACGCCGACCGAGAACACGCTGGCGATTTCTGTCGTCGTCAGCATCGCGCCGACCGGGAAGCCGCCGCCCAATCCCTTCGCGCTCGTCAGTATGTCCGGCGTCACACCCTTCTGCATGTACGAGAACAGCGCGCCGGTCCTGCCCATGCCGCTCTGGATCTCGTCGAGGATCAGCAGCGCGCCATGAGCGGTGCAGAGACGGCGCGCAGCCTGCAGGTATTCGGGCGTTCCTGGAGTCATTCCGCCTTCGCCCTGCATCGGCTCGAGAAGCACGGCGCAGATTTCCCGTCCATGTTCGGCGAACTCGCGCTCGAGCGCTGCGACATCGTTGTACGGGAGGTGCACGATGCCGGCGGGATTCGGCCCGAAGCCGCGCGCGTATTTTTCCTGGCCGCCGGCGGTCACCGTGAACAGCGTTCGGCCATGGAACGCGTTGTCCGCCGCGATCACCCGGATCTTGTGTGCGCCGTGCTTGTCGTGCGCGTAACGGCGCGCGAGCTTCAACGCAGCTTCGTTCGCTTCGGCGCCGGAATTGCAGAAGAACACGCGCTCGGCGAACGTCGCGTCGATCAGCCGCTTCGCGAGGCGAAGCGCGGGCTCGTTGGTGAGCCAGTTCGACACGTGCCAGAGCTTGCCTGCCTGCTCCTTGAGCGCAGCGACGAGCGCCGGATGACAGTGGCCGAGCGCGGTGACCGCGACGCCTGACGCGAAGTCGATGTACAGGCGTCCCGCTTGGTCCCAGACCCGCGAGCCTTCGCCGCGCACGGGGATGAACGGTGCGGGCGCATAGCACGGCACCATCCATTCGTCGAACATCTCGCGAGAGACCGGCATCGTCGCCGCGTCAGCAGGGGCCTTGCCGACGTCGCGCCGCGACGTGGCGGCGATCACGGCCTTGGCGGCAGCGGAAGGGTTGGACATGGCGGTCAGGCAGTCGTGGCTGCGACGACCTGGATCTCGACGCGATATCCAGGCGCCGCGAGCTTCGCCTCGACGGTCGCCCGCGCGGGAGTTTGCCCCGGGACGACCCAGTCTTCCCACGCGGCATTCATCGCCGCGAAGTCGCCGATATCCGCAAGGTAAATCGTCGCCGACAGGATCTTCGACTTGTCCGTTCCCGCTTCGGCAAGCAGCGAATCGATGTGCGCGAGAACCTGTCGGGTCTGACCGGAGACGTCGGCTGTCAGGTCGTCCGGCACCTGCCCGGCAAGGTACACGGTGCTCGACGCGCGATGAATCACGAGCCCCGACAAGCGCTTGCCGACATGTTTTCTCTCGATGGTCATGAAACGACGTCCTAGGTAGTTGGTTTCGTTCGCGTTATTGTAGACGAATCGCCGCGCGCTTCCCGGGCCCCGTCGAGCGCGCCGCCGACCCCAACCAGGTTCGCAGATGTCCGCCAGGATCGCGCTCTTCGTCGCTGCCGTCGCGCTCTTCATCGCGGTTGCGGCCGGCGCGTTCGGCGCGCACACTCTCGGGAGACAAATCGGTCCGGAGCGGCTCGCCGTGTGGCAGACGGCGGTCCAGTACCACGCATGGCATGGATTGGCGCTGTTCGGGGTGGGATTGCTGATGCGGACGACGCCCGCGCACCGCGGGCTCGCGGTCGCCGGATGGCTCTTCATCGCGGGAATCGCACTGTTCTCGGGCAGTCTCTATTTGCTCGCGGCCACCGGAGTCACAACCTTCGGTTTCATCACGCCGGTCGGAGGCGTGGCGTTCCTCGCCGGATGGGCCATGCTCGGTTGGGCAGTATTGCGCGCATAGCGAACGCGGGGCACCGGCAAACGATGCGGCCGGTACGTGCACCTTCGTGAGAGAAGGGAGACATGATGAAAAGAATCAAGCTGACGACGTGGATTCTAATCGCGATGGTGGCAGGGATCGTCGTGGGGTGGGCGTGTCACAACGTCCTGCCGACGCCGGAGTCGGCGAAGAACGTCGCCGGCTACATCTCGCTGTTCACCGACGTCTTCCTGCGCTTGATCAAGATGATCATCGCGCCGCTCGTGTTCTCGACGCTCGTCGTCGGCATTGCCCACATGGGGGACTCGAAAGCGCTCGGGCGCATCGGTTTGAAGACGATGGGCTGGTTCATCTGCGCGTCGCTGATGTCGCTGATCCTCGGGATGGTGCTCGTCAACGTCCTGCGCCCCGGTGACGGGCTCAACCTGCCGCTGCCCGACGCGAGCGCGTCGACGAATCTGAAGACCGCGTCGCTCTCGCTCAAGGAGTTCGTCACGCACCTCGTGCCGAAGAGCGTGTTCGAGGCGATGGCGAACAACGAGATCCTGCAGATCGTCGTGTTCTCGATCTTCTTCGGCGCCGGTGCCGCGGCGTTCGGCGAGAAGGCCGGTGTGGTCATCGACTGGGTCGAGCAGGTCTCGCACGTGATGCTGAAGGTCACCGGCTACGTGATGGCGCTCGCGCCGATCGCGGTGTTCGCGGCGATGGCGGCGATCGTCACGACGCAGGGGCTCGGGGTGCTGTGGACGTACGGGGTGTTCATGGGCGAGTTCTACCTCGGCATCGTGATCCTCTGGGCGCTGCTTGCGCTGGCCGGATTCCTCTTCCTCGGGCCGCGCATCGGCCGGCTCATCAGCCTGATCCGCGAGCCGATCATGCTCGCGTTCAGCACGGCGAGCAGCGAGGCGGCGTATCCGAAGACGCTCGAGCAGCTCGAGCGCTTCGGCGCGAGCAAGAAGATCACGAGCTTCGTGCTGCCGCTGGGCTACTCGTTCAACCTCGACGGCTCGATGATGTACTGCACGTTCGCGACGCTGTTCATCGCGCAGGCGTACTCGATCCAGCTGACGCTCAGCCAGCAGATCACGATGCTGCTGATCCTGATGGTGACGAGCAAGGGGATGGCGGGCGTGCCGCGCGCCTCGCTGGTCGTGATTGCGGCGACGCTCGCGACGTTCAACATTCCCGAGGCGGGGCTGCTGCTGATCATGGGGATCGACCAGTTCCTCGACATGGGTCGCTCGGCGACCAACGTCGTCGGCAACAGCATCGCGACCGCGGTGGTCTCGAAGTGGGAAGGCGAGCTGCTGCCCGAGGCGCAGGCGCAAGCCGAGATCGATGCAGACGAGGGCATTGCCGCACCCGCCAGCGCTTGACGCTCGAGGAGGCCACGATGAGCGTAGCGAACAAGGCGGCCACGCGGCTCGTCGCGCTGCTGTGCTGCGCGGCGTTCGCCTCGATGGCGCACGCGCAGGACGCGGTCGGCGTCGAGGCGCTTGCAGGGACGCTGAAGAAAGTTCGCAGCACCGGTGCGATCACGATCGGCTTTCGCGACGCGTCCGTTCCGTTCTCGTACCTTGGCCCGGGGCGCAAGCCGATCGGCTATTCGATCGACCTGTGCCTTGCAATCGTCGATCAGGTCAAGGCCGAGCTCGGCACCGACGCGATCGCCGTCAAGTACCTGCCGGTCAATCCGCAGACGCGGATTCCGATGGTCGCCGAAGGCGCGGTCGACCTCGAATGCGGGTCGACGACCAACAACGCCGAGCGAGCGAAGTCGGTCGCGTTCTCGCCGATCTTCTTCGTGAGCGGCACCAAGGTGATGGTGAAGCGGGGGGCGAAGTTCCGCTCGTATCGCGACCTGAAAGGCCGTTCGGTCGCTGTCACCGAAGGAACGACGAACGAGGCGGCATTGAACGCCGTCAACGCGAAGGAGAGTCTCGGCATCACCGTCGTGGCGTTCCGCGATCACGACCAGGCGTTCGCAGCGCTCGCGGCAGGCAAGGTCGACGCTTGGGCGGCTGACGACGGACTGCTCTATGCGCAGGCGGCCGAATCGGCGAATCCGCGAGGCTATTCGGTCCTCGACGAGTACCTGTCGTACGACCCGTACGGAATCATGTTTCGCAAGAACGATCCGGCGTTCTCAGCGCTCGTGCGGCGAACGTTCGAGCAGCTCGCGCAGTCGCGCGAGCTCTCGAGGCTCTACGACCAGTGGTTCCTGCACAAGCTGCCGTCGGGGCGGACGCTCGGGCTGGCGATGAGCCCGCAGCTCGAATCGATATTCGAATCGCTCGGGCAGCCCACGGCGACCGAGTGAACGAAATGAACGCTCCCATCGAAGGAGCGGCTGCAAGAGGTCTTGCAAACGGAGGAGCTGACACGGTCGCCGCCGATCGAACAGGCGCGCGACCGGGGGGCGTTCCGCGAGCGATGCGCGAATGCCGTCCACGGACGTTCCATCGCCAAGACAAGGAGGCTTCATGAATCATTCACAAAGCGACCGCAATCGCTGGGCGGTCCTTCTATGCGTGTTGCCGTTGTTGTTGCTTTGCAGCCCCGGCACGCTCGCCCGTGAGCCGGGCAAGCTTGCCAATGTGATGATCCTCGCGACCGGCGGCACGATCGCCGGCACCGGCGCGACGAGCACGACGACCGTCGGCTACACGGCGGCCACCGTCGGCGTCGACCGCCTGATCCAGGCCGTGCCCGAGCTCAAGACGGTCGCGAACGTGAAAGGCGAGCAGGTGTTCCAGATCGCCAGCGAGAACATGAACAACGACTACTGGCTGAAGCTCGCGAAGCGCGTCAATGCGCTGCTGAAACAGGACGACGTCGACGGGATCGTGATCACGCACGGCACCGACACGATCGAGGAGACCGCCTACTTCCTGAATCTCGTCGTCAAGAGCAAGAAGCCGGTCGTCATCGTCGGCGCGATGCGGCCGTCGACGGCGATGTCGGCCGATGGACCGATCAACCTCTACAACGCCGCGATCCTGGCCGGGAGCGAAGCGGCGGTCGGCAAGGGCGTGCTCGTCATGCTGAACGACCAGATCAATGGCGCGCGGGAGGTGACGAAGACGAATACCGCGAACGCAGACACGTTTCGCAGTTGGGAGCTCGGCTTCCTCGGCTACATGCAGGACAACAAGCCGTACTTCTACCGGCAATCGACGCGCAAGCATACCGCCGACACCGAGTTCGACGTGTCGAATCTCGACACGCTGCCGGCGGTCGACATCGTCTACGGCTACGCGAACATGAATCGGATCCCGATCGACGCGTTCGTCGCCGCGGGCGACAAGGGGATCGTCCACGCCGGCGTCGGCGACGGCAGCCTCGCGCGTCCCGCGGTCGAGCCCGCACTGGTCGACGCGCGGAAGAAGGGCGTGATCATCGTCCGCTCGAGCCGCGTCGGCAACGGCATCGTCGCCCGGAACGGCGAAGCGAAGGACGACGACCTCGACTTCGTCGTATCCGACACGCTGTCGCCGCAGAAGGCGCGCATCCTGCTGATGCTCGCGCTGACGAAGACGAACGACACGAAGGCGATCCAGCAGATGTTCTACACGTACTGACTCGCGGTTTTGCGCCGGCGGTCGCTTTCCGCGCGGCCGTCGGCAGTACGTCTCGGGGGCCGGTGCATACGGCGGCGCGCAGGACACCGCGCGGCCGCGTGCGCGCAAACGTTCGTCGCGCTGATTCCTGCTCAGGGCGCGACAAGCTGGCGGGTCGCGCCCATCCAGTCTTCGACGTGGTAAGCCCGGATCATCTTGCCGTCCTTGATCGTGTGGACGTCGATCGACATGATCCGGAAGCTCTTGCCGCCGCCCGCGACGCCCATGAAGTTGCCGGCAGGCGTACCGGAAGCTTCTCCGCGTACGATCACGCGATCGCCCGAGTCCACCACTTCCTTAATCTCCCACTTGAGATCCGGGACCGCTTTGTGCAGACCCGCAATCGCCGCGCCGACTTGATCGCGCCCTCGGCAGGTATCGTTGCCGCCGCAAGACATCCACTCGGGGGAGGTGGCCTCGTTGACGAGCGCGACGGCGTCGTTGCCCGCGTTGAGCGCCTGGTAGAACGGAGCGATGATCTCCCGCGCCTGGTCTACGGTCAGCGGGTCCGCCTGAACTGGCAGCGGCGAAAACGAAACAGACGCAAGCAACGCAAAGACGGAAGCGGAGGCATGGATTCGCATGGCGGTCCTCTGAATAAATTGCCGATCCGCCCCCGAGATCGGCGATACGCACGTACGCCGGAGAATTTATCGCAAAGGCGCATCGGGCAGCCTCTTGCCACCCTGCGAATTTTGTTTCCTTTGTTTCGGAGACAGCGGGGTATCGGCCACTCCGCAGAATCGCGCGGGACTGGTAGCCTATGCACCCCACCCCTGATCACCGCAAGGAGTCCCCGTGGATCGTCGACGCTTCATGATGACGCTTGCTGCAGCCGGTGTGCCTCTCGCGGCCGGAATGCCCGCAATTCAGGCATATGCGCAGGACTTTCCGAATCCCGCGGGCGACGAGCTCTACAAGCCCAATGTCGGCCAGGCCGGCAAGGACGTGGTCTGGGTGCCGACGCCCGATTCGCTCGTCCGGCGGATGCTGGAAGTCGCGAAAGTGACGAACCAGGATCTGGTATTCGACCTCGGCGCCGGCGACGGCAAGATTCCGATCGCCGCGGCGCGCCTGTTCGGTGCAACCGCGAAGGGCATCGAGTACAACCCCGAGATGGCAGACCTGGCGCGGCGCAATGTGGAGCGTGCCGGTGTCACCGACAAGGTCGAGATCATCACCGGCGACATTTTCGACCCGAAGCTGCAGGAGCGCTTCATGCAGGCCAACGTCATCACGTTGTACCTGCTGCCCGAATTGAACCTCCGGCTGCGGCCGAGCATTCTGAAGATGCGCCCCGGGACACGCGTGGTGTCGAATTCGTTCCATATGGGCGACTGGGAGCCCGACGACGTGTTCAACGTCGAGAATCGCGATGCCTACTACTGGGTCGTTCCGACGAACGTCCAGGGTCGGTGGGCGCTGCACCAGGACCTGGGTTGGGAAGGCAGCGTCGAGTTGATGCAGCGCTACCAGCGCGTCGGCGGCACGATGACGATCCGGGGAAAGACACAGGTGTTGCTCGGTCCGTACGTGAGCGGCGACATCGTGGGCTTTACTTTCGTCGACACCGACGGAAACGTGCGGAGCCTGCGTGCGACGGTGCGCGGAGACACGCTGGACGGAGCGCTGCGCACGGCGGCCGTCGTGCAGCCTGTCAAAGGTCAGCGACGCTCATAAGCCTGCAATGACTTCCAAGGACGACGACGTCCCGATTCCGCTGTTGCGCCGGCGCGATGCCGTAGCGATCATCGTCGGCATCGTGATCGGCGCCGGAATCTACCGGACGCCGCCGGCGATCGCCGGATTCACCGGCGATGCCGGCTGGATGATCGTCGCGTGGATCGCCGGCGCGCTGATTTCGTTCGCGGGTGCACTCTGCTATGCGGAGCTCGCGACGGCGTATCCGAGCGCCGGCGGCGACTATCATTTCCTGACCCGCGCCTTCGGCAGGCCGCTGAGCTTCCTGTATGCATGGGCGCGCGGAACGGTGATCAACCCCGGCTCGATCGCGCTCCTCGGGTTCGTGTTCGGTGACTACCTCGAGAAAGTCATGCCGCTCGGACGCGGCGCCGCGCCGTGGGCCGCGACGATCGTGATCGCGCTCACGATCGTCAACATCGTGGGTCTGCAGGTGTCCGCGCGCGCGCAAAACGTGCTCCCGGTGATCGAAGTCGCGGGATTGCTGATCGTGGCCGTCGCTGGCCTCGCCGCCGATGCTCCTGCCGGCACCACGCCACCCCTCTTCGCGAGCGCTCCTCAGCTCGGGATGTTCGGTCTCGCGATGGTCTTCGTGCTGCTCACCTATGGCGGCTGGAACGAGGCGGCCTACATCTCCGCCGAGCTCAAGGGTGGCCGCCGCGCCATCGTGACCGCGCTGGTCGCGAGCCTGCTGATCATCGCGGCCGCGTACGTCCTCGTGAACGTCGCTCTGGTTCACGGCCTCGGTCTCGCGGCGCTCGTGGCGACCAAGACTGCGGGCTCGGATGTCGTGGGCCTCGCGTTCGGGCCGGTCGCGGCGAAGCTCCTCGGGCTCTTCGTCGCCGTCGCCACGCTCACCTCGATCAACGCGACGATGATCGTCGGCGCGCGCACGAACTACGCGATGGGATGCGATTGGCCCGCGCTCCGCTGGCTGGGCGGATGGAATGCGGCGCGCGGTGTGCCGCTCGCGGCGTACGTCGTGCAGGCGATCATCGCGCTGTCGCTGGTCGTGTTCGGCGCCTACCAGCACGACGGCTTCGAAGCGATGGTGGAATTCACCGCCCCGGTGTTTTGGGCATTCCTGTTCCTCGTCGGGATCGCGCTGTTCGTGCTGCGCGCAAGGGACCCGCGTGCCGATCGGCCCTTTCGCGTCCCGCTCTACCCGTTCACGCCGATTCTCTTCTGCGTTGTTTGCGCGTACCTCTTCTACTCGAGCGTGACGTACGCGGCGAGTCGCCATTCCGTTCATATCTCGCTCGCGGTCATGGCGGCGGGGCTCGTCGCCCTTCTGCTCACGGGCTCCTACCGATTGCTCGCGGGGCGGATGGCGGTTCGCGGCAACCCGTCGAACGACTGACCGCGCGCTTTTCGTGCTCTCTTTCGGCCGGACGTTGACGATCGCCGCAATGCTTGCAGCGATTGCGGGATGCGCGGGCGTCGAAGGCCCGCGAACGATGAGTGCGGAAGAAGGCCGTGCGCTCGTGGGCCGCGCGATGCCCGACGGCGTCAAGGACCGTACCGGGTGGGCGACGGACATCTACGCTGCATTCGCGGCGCTGAACATCGCGGCGACGAATGAAAACGTCTGCGCAGCCGTCGCGATCATCGGTCAGGAATCCGGATTCCAGGCCGACCCTGTCGTGCCGGGTCTTTCTGGCATCGCGCGCAAGGAACTCGACAGGCGCCGCGAAGCCGTCGGCATTCCCAAGCTCGCGTTCGACGCTGCGCTCGCCCTCCCCTCGACGAACGGCAAGAGCTACGGCGAGCGGCTCGACGCCGTGAAGACCGAGCAGCAGCTGAGCGAGCTCTACGAGGATTTCATCGCCCGCGTGCCGTTCGGAAACGCGCTGCTCGCCGACCGCAATCCGGTTCGTACCGGCGGGCCGATGCAGGTCAGCGTCGGCTTCGCCGAGGCGTTCGCAGCCGAGAACCCGTATCCGTATCCGCTGAACGGATCGATCCGTCACGAGGTCTTCTCCCGCCGCGGCGGCGTGTATTTCGGCATCGCGCACCTGCTCGACTATCCCGCGTCGTACACGCGTCCGCTGTATCGATTCGCCGACTACAACGCCGGACGCTATGCCAGTCGCAACGCCGCGTTTCAGAGCGCCGTCACGCAAATGTCGGGCATACCGCTCGAGCTCGACGGCGACCTGTTGCGGTACGAGAACGGCAAGCCCACGCGCGAGCCGGGCAGCACCGAGCTCGCCGTGCGCGTGCTGGCGCGGCGCCTTGGTCTGAGCAATGACGACATCCGTCGCGATCTCGCGCGCGAGAAAGACCACGACTTCGAGGAGACGCGCCTCTATCGGCGGCTGTTCGAGCTCGCCGATGCGGCGAGCGGCAAGCAGGCGCCGCGGGCAATCGTCCCCAGCATCCCGCTGCACAGTCCGAAGATCAGGCGGCAGTTGACGACCGACTGGTTCGCCGATCGGGTGGAGGGGCGCTACCAGGCGTGCGCACGCCGGCTCGCGAAGTGACGCGGCAACTGCGCGACGTTCAATTTCACCGATACTTGCTCGCGAGCTGCTCCTCGGTCAGGAACCGGCGCTCGATCGCCTGCACCTCGTCGAAGCCGACGAGCGCGTTCAGCTCCTCGAACGACACCGCAAGCTCCGGCCGCTCGACGATCCTCCCGGTTTCCATCGTCTCCCTGAGCACCGCGAGACCGTTCTTCATGCCCTGAATCGCCGTGGACGTGAGAAGGCGCGGATAGATCGCGACCGCCACGCCGAGATCCTGCATTTCGCGCGGCGACAGGAGCGGCGTCGTCGACCGCTTGCGAATGCCGAAGCCCATATTCACGCACAGCGGCTTCGAAACGTTTTTCGCGACGGTCCTGATCTCGTCGGCGGAGAGCAGCGCGTCCGCGAACAGCAGGTCGGCGCCGGCCTCCGCGTAGGCGTTCAGCCGCTTGATCACCTCTTCGATGCCGTGCGTGGCGAGCGTGTCGGTGCGCGACTTGATGATGAAGTCGGGGTCGCGCCGCGCCTCGGCGGCAGCGCGGATCTTTTCGGTTCCTTCGGCGAGCGAGATCACTTCCTTGCCCTTCATGTGGCCGCAGCGCTTCGGCCACACCTGGTCTTCGATCATCGCGCCGGCAAGCCCCGCATCCTCGAAGCCGCGGATCGTGAAGTGCACGTTGACTGCGTTGCCGTAGCCCGTATCGGCGTCGCCCATCAGCGCCATGTTCGTGCATGCGGCGATGTGCCGGCATGCGTCGAGGTTCTCGCGAAAACCCATGATCCCGAGGTCGGCCCAGCCCATCACCGCCTCGCTGATCCCGGAGCCGGTGATGAACGCTGCGGGGAAGTCCGCCTGCTCGACGAGCCGCGTGCTGTAGCCGTCGAAGACACCGGGCAGCACCAGGATCTTCGAATCGGTCATCAGGCGCCGGAAGAGCTTGCGCTTGTCGCTGGCAGTGGGAATGGCGTTCATGGCGGTTCCTTCATTGTCCGACGTTGATGAGGACGTTGCCGTGCGCATCGAGGCTCGCGTCGCATCGCGGCGGCACGACGATCGTCGTGTCGTATTCCTGGATGAGCAGCGGCCCTGGTCGCGAGCCCCGCTCGAGCGCCTGCCGGGAGATGACGGCGGTTTCGATCGCGCCGATCGCAGGACCGAAGTACACCGAACGCATCGTCTCCGGCGCCGCGGGCTCCGGCGCCCAGTCGGTGCCGTGCTCGACCTTGCGCGGGACGCGCATCACCAGACGCACGGTAACGAGCTCGAACGCCTTGGTGTCGCCACGATGGCCATACGTGCGCTCGAATTCGTGCTCGAAGCGCTCCTCCAGCGCACGCAGCGCAACCTCGGTGAGTCGTTGCTCGGGCATCGCCACCGTCAACTCCGACGACTGCCCGCGATAGCGAACGTCGGCAAACTGATCGAACTCGGCAAGCGCGGGGTCGAAGCCCTCTTCGCGCACGCGATTGCGCAAATCGTCGCGCATGTCGTCGAGCGCGCTCGCGATCGGCCCGAGATCCGCATAGCCGCCCGTGCTCATCAGCACGGTCCGTGCGGCATGGTGCTCCACTTCCGCCGTCAAAAGCCCGAGCGCGCTGAATACGCCGGGAGCAGGCGGTATCAGCACTTTCCGGATGCCGAGCGTTCGCGCCACGCCCGCGGCGTGGATCGGGCCCGCGCCGCCGAACGCCATCATCGCGAAATCGGCGGGATCGCGGCCGCGCTCGACCGATACCGACTTGATCGCTCGCACCATGTTCGAATTCGCGACCGCATGAATCCCGTGCGCCGCGTCGAGCGGCGACAAGGACGAGGGCTTGCTGACGTGCGTGACCACCGCCGCCTCGGCGAGCTTGCGGTCGACCCTGAGCGTGCCCCCTGCAAGCGACGTATCGCTCAGGTAGCCAAGCAGCAGATTGGCGTCGGTGACGGTCGGCTTGTCGTTGCCGTGGCCGTAGCACGCCGGCCCCGGCACGGCACCGGCGCTGCGCGGACCGACACGCAGTGCGCCGCCCGCGTCGAGCGCCGCGAGGCTCCCGCCGCCCGCGCCGACTTCCGAGATGTCGATCACCGGAATCCGCAGCAGGTAGCCGTTGCCGCGCATCAGCCGGCTCGTGATCGAAACCGACGAGCCGACCTCGTATTCGGTCCCGCGCAGGATTTCGCCACGCTCGATGATCGACGCCTTCGTCGTCGTGCCACCCATGTCGAGCGTGATGACGTCGTGGTAGTCGCACGAGCGCGCGATGCGCAGCGCGGCAACGACGCCCGCCGCGGGGCCCGACTCGATGATCGTCACCGGCCGTGCCGTCGCCGACGACGCGCTGACGAGGCCGCCGTTCGATTGCATCACGAGGATGGGCGCACGCACGTCGCGCTCGGCGAGCGCGCCGCGCAACCGGTCGAGATAGCGCGCGATGAGCGGTGCGATATAGGCGTTGACGACCGTCGTGCTGGTGCGCTCGAATTCGAGCATTTCCGGCAGCACGTCGGACGAAAGCGAAACGTGCACGCCGGGCAGGCGCTCGCGCAGCCGCTTGCCGACGGCGCGCTCGTGCGCGGCGTTGCGATACGCGTGCAGGAAGCAGACTGCCACCGCCTCGACGTTCGCCTCGCGCAGCGTGTCGATCGCGGCCTCGACGTCGGACGTGTCGAGCGCCACGAGCTCGCGACCCTGCGCGTCGAGGCGCTCGCGGACGCCGAGGCGGAGTGCGCGCTCGACCAGCGGCTCAGGCTTTTTCCAGCCGAGGTCGTACGCGAGCGGAATGCGGATCCGGCGGAGCTCGAGCACGTCGCGGAAGCCTTCGGTCGTAACGAGCCCGGTATGCGCGCCGCGGCGCTCGAGAATCGCGTTCGTCGCAACGGTGGTCGCGTGAACCACCTCGCGCACTTCCTTGCCGGAGAGCTCGAGCTCCGCGCAATAATCCGCGATGCCCTCGACGATCGCGCGCGAATAATCGGCGGGCGTCGACGGCCGCTTGCGGCGATCGAGGAGCCCGTCGGGACGCACGAACACGAGATCGGTGAACGTGCCGCCGATGTCGACGCCGACGCGAAGCGCGGTCATAGAACCCCCTTGGCGCTTCGCGCCGTCCCCCCGAGGGGGAGCACCCGCGCTTGGGCCCTGCGCGCTCATGGGGTTACCTCCGTCCCTTGCGCAGCGCCGACGTGGCGTCGGCGTCCACGCGCCACGGCGCAGGCAGCACGACGACGCCGTAGTCGCGCGCGGCGCCTTCGACGCTCACCTTGCCGTTGCGCACGTCGGCAAGCACGAGCGAAGGATCGCGCCCGAGCGGGTCGCCGTAGCCGCCTGCACCCGCGGTCGTATGCCGGATTGCCTGGCCGCGTGCGAGCGGGCGCGTGAACTTCGTCGGCAGCTGCGACAGCGTGCCGCCGTCGTCGAGCGTGTTGTTGGAGCGCGCGCCGCCGTGACCGCCCATCAGTCCATAGGGCTCGTGCCGCCGGCGATCCGAGCGAAGCTGCAGCGTCGCACGGGCACCGAGAAAGCGAAGCTTGCGCGCGACCGACATGCCGCCGCGCCACTCACCCGGCCCGCCGCTGTCGGGTACGAGCTCGTAGTGCTCGACGCGGATCGCCGCCTGGTTCTCGACCATTTCCACCGGCGCGTTGCTGATGTTCGCAGCGCCGTTGGCGATCCCGTCGATGCCTTCGCGCTGGTAGCCTGCACCCCACGCGCCCATGATGGCTTCGCGGAACAGCGAGAAACGGCCGTTGTCGTCGTAGCAGCCGAAGCTGTAGCTCGTCGTGCCGCCCTCGCCGGCGGCGCGCACGCGCTCGGGAATCGCTTGCGCGAGCGCGCCGAACATCGCGTCGATCAACCGGAATCCGCTGATGCCGCGCGCGGCAACCGCGGCCGGCGGCTTCGGATTGACGAGGCAGCCGAGCGGCGCCCTGACCTGGATCGGGCGAAAGAACCCTGAATTGTTCGGCGCGTCCGAATCCATGATCGAGCGCACGGCGAAATACACGGCCGATTTCGCGAACGAGAGCGTCGAGTTGATCGCGCCGCGCACCTGCGGCGACGTGCCCGTGAGATCGACGACGAGCTCGTCGCCCTTCACTTCGATCGCCACGGCGATCTTCACCGGGTCGTCCATGTTGACGCCGTCGTCGTCGAGGTAGTCGACGAAGCGATACGTCCCGGGCGGGATCGAGCGCACGGTGCGCCGCGCTTCGCGCTCGCTGTAGTCGAGAAGCTCGTCGAAGTAGCGCGTGAGCTCGGCGACGCCGTAACGCTCGGCGAGCTCGCCCAAGCCCCGCTCGGCGATGCGGCACGCCGCTGCCTGTGCCTGCAGGTCGCCGAGGACGACGTCGGGAATCCGCACGTTCAGAGCGATCATGTCGAGCAGCGTCTGGTTCGGCACGCCGCGCTCATAGAGCTTCAGAATCGGAATGCGCAGTCCTTCCTGGAAGATTTCGGTGGAATCGGCGGCGCTCGAGCCCGGCACGCGCCCGCCGATGTCGTTGTGGTGCGCGACCACCACGGCGTAGCCCAGCAGGTGCTCGCCGGCGAACACCGGCTTGAACATGAAGATGTCGGGCAGGTGCATGCCGCCAAGGTACGGGTCATTCAGCACGACGATGTCGCCGGGCGCGAGCGTGTCGCCGTACTTGTCGATCACTGCGTCCATCGCGTCCGGAATCGAACCGAGGTGCAGTGCGACGCTCAGGCCCTGCGCGATCATCCGCCCCTGCCGGTCGCAGAACGCGCTGGAGAGGTCCATCGTGTCCTTCATGATCGACGAGTACGCGATGCGAATGACGGTGAGCACCATCTCGTCGACGACCGAGCCGATCGCGTTCTTGACGAGCTCGAGGCGGACGGGGTCATGCGCCATACTTCTTCTCCAGCTTCCGGTAGTCGGCGAGACCCGCGATCTCCCAGAACTCGTCGAACTTCACCATCCGGTCCCACACCGACAAAGTATTCCCCGTCTCCTTGATCTCGGTCAGCACCTCGCGCATCACCTTGCACGCGGCCATCAGCGCGTGGACGTAGAAGCACGCCGTCTTGAAGCCGAGCGCCTCGATCTCGGAGACGTGCAGCCGCGGCACCATCCCGCTCGGCGAATGATTGAAATGCAGCGGAACGCGGCCGCGGAAGCGCTCGGCGATCGCGCGCATCTCGTCCATCGACTCGCGCATCTCGAAAAAGAGCATGTCGGCGCCCGCGTCGAGGTACGCTTCGCCGCGCTCCAGCGTATCGTCGATGCCGTTGACCATGATCGCGTCGCAGCGCGCGATGATGACGAAATCCGGGTCGCGGCGCGCATCGAGCGCGGACTTGAGCTTCCCCACCATCTCGTCCTTCGCGATCAGGCGCTTGCCGAACATGTGGCCGCAGCGCTTCGGCCACACCTGGTCCTCGACGTGGATTCCGGCGACTCCGGCGCGCTCGAACTCGCGGACGGTGCGCCGCGCGTTGATCGCATTGCCGTAGCCGTTGTCGGCGTCGACGATGACCGGAATGTTCACGGCCTCGGCGATGTAGCGCGCGTTCTCGACCATCTCGGGCATCGTCACGAGGCCGATGTCGGGATAGCCGCGGCACATCGATGCGCCGGCGCCCGTCACCACGCATAGCGGGTAGCCGACCTGCTCGACGATCTTCGCGGACAGACCGTCGTGAGCGCCGCCGCCCAGCTTGATGCCGGGCGAAGCGAGAAGCTCACGCAATTTCGACGTCATGCGCATCCGGAACTCCTTTCTAGACTTTCTCGGCTTCCTCGGCCATCTTGCGGCGAAAGCCGAAGCGCCACGCGGCGAGCTGCAGCACCAGGAGCAGAACCACCGCGCCGATGAAGATCTTCGACATCGCGCCCGAGAGGAGCGCCAGCCAATCGCCGTTGGAGATCGTGAGCGCGCGCCGCAGCGAAAGCTCCATCCGGTCGCCGAGCACGATCGCGAGCAGCAGCGGCGCAGGATCGAAGCGCGCCTTGCGCAGCACGTAGCCGATCAGCCCGAAGATCCCCATGATGACGATCTCGTGCGGGTTCGAATTGACGCTGTAGATGCCGATCATCGACACGAGAAGGATGCCCGGCGCGAGGTACGCGTACTTGATCCGCAGCAGGTTGACGAAGATGCCGACGAGCGGCAGGTTGAGGACCAGCAGCACGACGTTGCCGATGTACATGCTCGCGATCAGTCCCCAGAACACGTCGGGATGCTTGCCGAGGAGCTCGGGACCGGGCTGAACGCCATGGATCTGGAGTGCCGACAGCAGGATTGCCGTCGCCGGGATCGCAGGAATGCCGAGAACCAGCAGCGGGATCATCGCGCTGCCGGTGGTCGCATTGTTCGCCGTCTCGGGACCGGCGACGCCTTCGATGCGACCCTTACCGAACTCCTCGGGCCGGTCGGCGAACTTGCGCTCGACCGCGTAGCTGACGAACGTCGAGACGACATGCGAGATGCCGGGGATGAATCCGAACACGAAGCCGATCACCGTGCCGCGGCCGACCGCGCCCGCGGAATCCTGAAGGTCCCTGAGCTTCGGCACGAGGCTCCTGAGGGTCGGCTTGATCACCTTGACGTTGGCGATCTCCTCGAGGTTGATGAGGATCTCGCTGACGCCGAAGAGGCCGAGCGCGATCGCGACGAAGCTGATTCCCTCGGCAAACTCGATCTGGCCGAACATGAATCGCGGATAGGCGGTGATCAGGTCGACGCCGACGGTGCTGATCAGGAGACCGGTCAGCACCATCGCGAGCGTCTTGAGCGGCGGGCCGCCGCT
>DASSGI010000346.1:0-2930 GCA_035857655.1 Casimicrobiaceae bacterium
CGCAAAGCGCGTCAGGTCGGCGCCGGTCGCGGTCGGCGCAGCCGCGACGACGGCGGCAACGCCGATCTCATCGCGCTTCGCCTCCCAGCGCAGGCGCGCCGCGATCGCCTTCGCGCAGCGCACCGGATCGGAAAAGACGGGAACCCCCGCGCGCTTGAGGCGCGCGAGCGGCTCCGGCTTGCCGGCGATCCACGCGACACCGATGAGCCCGCCGGGCGCATCGGCGAGCGACGCGAGCTCGTCGGCGAGCGCAGCGCCCTGTCGCCAGATCAGGTTGACGCACAGCATCACCGCGTCGTATTCGCCGCTCTGTAAGACGTCGCGGACCGTCGCCGCCATCAGCGCCGGATCGAAGATCACGTTCGCAGTCATGTCGATCGGGTTTCCGAACGACGCGTACGCCGGCAGCCGCTTCCTGAGCGTCGCGACGAGCGCGGCCGAGGGCGCCGCAACGTCGAGCCCTTCGGCGATGCAGGTGTCGGCCATCAGTACGCCGGCACCGCCCGAATGGCTCAGGATCGCGACTTTCGCCGTCGCGCCCACGCGGCGCGACGCCCGCGCAAACGTCGACATGACTTTCAGCACGTCGATCAATTCCTCGATGCTCTGTGTGCGCACGATGCCGAGCTCGTCGAACGCGGCGCGATAGACCGCTTCCGATCCGGCGAGCGCTCCGGTGTGCGACTGCACGGCCCGGCCCCCGGCTTCGCTGGCGCCGACCTTGATCAACGCGATCGGCTTTCCCGCGCGAGCGGCCTTGCGCGCTGCGGCGCGGAACTTGTCGCCGTCGCGAATGCTCTCGACGTAGCCGGCGATGATGCCGACTCTCGGATCCTCGGCGAAGTAGTCGCAGAAGTCGCTGAACTCGAGGTCGCCCTCGTTTCCGGTGCTCAGGAAATAGCCGATGCCGACTTCCTCGGCGTGCGCGAGTGCGGTGATCGCGGTGCCGACGGCGCCGCTCTGCGTGACGAAACCGATGCCGCCGGCCGCGAGGCCCGCCTGGTCGAACACCTGGCTGATCGACGGAATGACCTTGTCGTGCAGATTCGCGACACCGACCGAATTGGGTCCGATGAAGCGGATGCCCTTGTCGAGCGCTCTTGCTCGCAACTCGCGTTGAAGCGCTGCGCCTTCCGCGCCAATTTCGGCGAATCCGGACGACAGGACGAGCGCCGATTTGACCTGACCCGGCCGGCAGTCGTTCAGCAGGTCGGCGATGCGCGCCGCCGCAACTGCGACCACGAGCAGATCGACGTCGCCCTCGATATCGGCCATCGAACGATAACAGCGAATCCCGCTGATCTCGTCGAGCTTCGGATGGACCGGGTAGATCGCGCCGGCGTAGCCGTGCTTCAGCAGGAAGGCGAGCGGCAGCGAACCGAGCTTTCCCGGGTCCGACGACGCGCCGGCGATCGCGATCGACGAGGGTTGCAGCAGCGCCTTGATCGATGCGCGCGTCTCGTCGCTCTCACCCACCATGGAACCTTCGGTTCTCCTCGCTTCGACAACGACCCCGGGGCGGCGGCCCCGCCCGCGGGCGCGAATGGGCGGCAACGCCGCCCGGGCCGGGACTCGTATTATCGGAGCCGCCGACCCGAAAGAAAAAGCGATTAATTATTGATCCGAGCTAAAGCAGCTTTTTATCGATGCGGATGCGCTATCTTCGTGTCGATTGCGGGCGCGCCATCCCTCGATCCTAAATCTTCGCTTTATCTCGGGTGAATATAAACTCGCTTTTTTTTAATCGGTCCGCCTCCAATAATAAATTGAAACCAGGGAGACGAAGGCGACGCGGAACTCTCGCGCGCCGCCGCGACGGCCGCGGGCAGGCGGCATTCGAACGATCGGAGCGGGACGGACGACGTGGAACTCGCCATCCTGATGGGCGCATTGCTCGTGATGATCTTCATCGGCGCCCCCATTGCGGTGACGATGGCCGTGCTACCGGCGATCTACATCGCCGTCACCGACGAGCTGCCGCTCTCGACGGTTCCCTATCAGATGTACGAGGCGGTCGCGAGCGCTCCGCTGATCGCGATCCCGTTCTTTCTGTTGACCGGCGCGCTGATGAACTCCGGCCAGATCACCGAGCGGCTGCTGTTGCTGTCGCGCGAGCTGGTCGGTCGCGTCCGCGGCGGCCTTGCGCAGACGACCGTTCTCGTGAGCATGATGTTCGCCGGGATGAGCGGCTCCGCGGTCGCGGACACCGCGGCGGTCGGCGGCGTGCTGATTCCCGCGATGAAGAAGGCCGGTTATCACGGCCCGTTCGCGGCAGCGCTGTGCGCGGTCGCGGGGACGATCGGCGGCATCGTTCCTCCGAGCATCGTGATGATTCTCCTCGCAGGATCGTTGGGGATGTCGACCGGCGGGCTGTTCATGGCCGGTGTGCTTCCCGGGATCGCCATCGGCCTGCTGCTGATGGCGGTCGCCTATGTCGTGTCCGTCCGGCGCAAGTACCCGCGCTACGAGGAGCCGTTCCGTCTCGTGGTCCTGCTGCGCGCGATCGCCGGCGCGCTGCCGCCACTCGTCATTCCGCTCGTCATCATCCTCGGCATCGTGTTCGGCGTCTTCACGGCGACCGAGGCGGGCGCGATGACGGTCCTCGTTGCCGCCGCGCTCGGCGTCTTCCTCTACAGGAGCCTGACGCCGCGCGAGCTCGCGCGCACGATCACGCACACCGTCAAGGTCACCTCGTCCGTTTTCTTCATCCTCGCGGCGTCGGGTCCGTTCTCGTGGCTTCTCAATCGAATCGGAGCACTCCAGGGCCTCGAGGGCTGGTTCATGGGCTTCACCGGCTCGCCGATCACGTTCACGCTGATTCTGATCGGCTTCATTCTCCTCGTCGGGACCGTGATCGAGACGATACCTGCGATCGTCGTCCTCGCGCCGACGCTGATCAAGGTGAGCGTCGCAGCCGGCTTTCATGAAAT
>DASSGI010000347.1:0-2699 GCA_035857655.1 Casimicrobiaceae bacterium
GCGCTGTCGGAGCAGTACGGGCTGCGCTGTGCGAACGTGTTCCACGCGGGCGACGGCAATCTGCACCCGCTGATCATGTTCGACGCCAACAAGCCCGACGAGACGGAGCGCACCGAAGCGTTCGGCGCCGATATTCTCGAGTTGTGCATCGCGGTGGGCGGCACGATCACCGGCGAGCACGGTGTCGGTGTCGAGAAGCTGCCGCAGATGTGCGTGCAGTTCGCGCCAAAGGAGCTCGAGCGCTTTCTCGGCATCAAGGCGGCGTTCGATCCGCGGATGCTGCTCAATCCGGGCAAGGGTGTTCCGACGCTTGCCCGCTGCGCCGAATTCGGCAAGATGCACGTGCACCACGGCAATTTGCCGCACCCCGAATTGCCGCGCTTCTAGGAGAGAAAAATGGGGTCAGAGACGACTTTTGGCGACGTCGCCGATCTGGTGACGAAGCTCACCGCCGATTACGGCGATCGCGCGATCACCTCGCAGGCGATTCGCGACCAGCACAGCCACGGCGAGGGGCTGGCCGACGCCGGGCTTCCCGATGTCGTCGTGTTTCCGCACACGAACGAAGAAGTCGCGGCGATTGTGCGGCTTTGCAACGCGGCGCGCGTTCCGATCATTCCGTTCGGCGTCGGGACTTCGCTCGAGGGCCACGTTGCCGCGATCTACGGTGGCGTGTGCCTCGATCTCTCGCAGATGAACCAGGTGCTCGAGGTGAACGTCGAGGACCTCGACTGCCGCGTCCAGGCGGGCGTGCTGCGCGAGCAGCTCAACGCGGAGCTGCGCAACACCGGACTCTTCTTCCCGATCGATCCGGGCGCCAACGCGACGATCGGCGGGATGGCATCGACCCGCGCATCGGGCACCAATGCCGTTCGCTATGGAACGATGCGCGACAACGTGCTCGGCTTGACGGTGGTCACGGCCGACGGCCGGATCATTCGCACCGGAGGGCGAGCGCGCAAGTCGAGTGCCGGCTACGATCTCACGGGTCTTTTCGTCGGCGCCGAAGGCACGCTCGGCGTGATCACCGAGATCCGGCTGCGGCTCTATGGCATTCCGGACGCCATCTCCGCGGGCATCTGCCAGTTCGCGTCGCTCGAAGGCGCGGTGCAGACGGTGATCGTTGCGATGCAACACGGGATACCGGTGGCGAGAATCGAAATCCTCGATGACGTGCAGATGGACGCGTGCATTCGTTATTCGAAGCTCGAGCATCTCGAGGCGAAGCCGACGCTCTTTCTCGAGTTCCACGGGACTGAGGCCAGCGTTGCCGAGCAGGCGGCGCAAGTGCAGTCGATCGCCGAAGAGTTCGCCGGCAGCGCGTTCGAGTGGGCGACGCAGCCCGAAGACCGCACGCGGCTCTGGAAGGCGCGGCACGCCGCGTATTACGCGGTAAAGGCGCTCAACCCGGGCAAGGTCGTCTTCGCGACCGATGCGTGCGTGCCGATTTCGCGGCTCGCCGATTGCTTGCTCGAGACGAAGGCCGACGCCGACAGCACCGGTCTCGTTGCACCGATCGTCGGCCACGTCGGCGACGGCAATTTCCACCTTTGCGTTCCATTCGATCCCGAGACGGCGGGCGAGCGCGAGAAGGCCGAGGCACTGGCGAAGCGAATCAGCCTCCGTGCGATCGCGATAGGCGGCACGTGCACGGGCGAGCATGGCATCGGCCTGCACAAGCTCGAGGCGCTCGAGGCCGAGCACGGCGACGCCGTCGAGCTGATGCGCACGATCAAGCGCGCGCTCGACCCGCACAACATCATGAATCCCGGGAAGACCGTTCCCCGCTGACATCCGAATCGAGGCGCTTGCAATGTACCAGCTCTATCTCGGCAACAAGAACTACTCGTCGTGGTCGCTGCGCGGCTTTCTCGCGATGAAGCTTTCCGGCGCGCCGTTCGCGGAGCGCATGGTTTCGCTCGCCAATCATGGGAATCGATCGTTTACGCCGACCGGGCGCGTTCCCTGCCTGCACGACGGCGCGACGATCGTCTGGGACTCGCTGTCGATCGCCGAATACCTCGCCGAGCGCCATCGCGGAATGTGGCCGGCGGATCCTGCCGCCCGCGCATGGGCGCGCTCGGTCGCCGCCGAGATGCATTCGAGCTTCTCGGCGCTGCGCAACGAGATGGCGATGTGCATTCGCGAGCGGGTCGACGTTCGCCCGTGGTCGGACGGACTCCAGCGCGACATCGCACGCGTCACCGCGATCTGGAACGAGGGACGCGCGCGCTTCGGGCAGGGCGGTCCTTATCTCTGCGGCGACTATTCGCTCGCCGATGCGTTCTACGCGCCGGTCGCGTTCCGCTTCCGCACGTACGGCGTCGAACCCGAGGGCGCTGCGGGCGCGTACCTGCAGGCCGCGCTCCAGCATCCTTTCGTCCGCGAATGGGAGACGGCAGCGCTCGCCGAGACGGAGATTCTCGACGACGACGAGCCGCGCGTCATCTATCGCGACAAGATCGCGGCGGTCCAGGGCGGGGTATGACGAACCAGGCGCTCGCTTGGCGATGACGAGCCGCGCCGATCAGGCAACTCGATGAGCGACGCCGCCCTCCAATCGGTCCAGGATCGCGTCCGCTCGGCGGCGTCCGCGAAAACCCCGCTCGCGATCCGCGGCGCGGGGACGCGCGACTTCTATGGCGAGGCGATCGTCGGTGATGTCGTCGATATGACGTCGCTCGCCGGCATTGTCGATT
>DASSGI010000348.1:0-2887 GCA_035857655.1 Casimicrobiaceae bacterium
GGCGGGCTGACCTTCGCGCGACGGGCGAGCGCGTCTACATTGGCGCGCAGCGCGAAGTCCGGATCAGCGAGCATGAACGCGGCGACCTGCTGCTGCCTCTGCGACAGCGTATCTCCGCGCTCGCGGATCGCGAGCAGGAGATCGCCCACGGGCCGGTGGAGCTTGTTGCGGCGTCCGCTCATGCGACTCGCTCGGGCGCCAAGTCAGAAAAACGGGCGGATCGCGCGCCCGTCACACGGTAATCGACGTCGAGCACGCGCGACCGGACCTCGAGCGCCGATTGCGGGCCCGGGCGCGACTGCCGGATCGGATCGAGATTCATCATGCGGCCTCAGAGAATGTCGTCGCGGATGCAGGCCTTGAAGCGCCCCGGCGCCACTTCGCGCAAGGCGGGCACCGCCACGGCGCACGCTTCCAGCGCGTAAGGACAGCGAGTGCGGAAAACACACCCCGACGGAGGATCGACGGGGCTCGGGATGTCGCCTTGGAGCAGACGGCGGTCGCGGCGAGCGTCCGGGTCCGGCCGCGGTGAGGCTTCGAGAAGCGCTTCGGTATATGGATGCTTGGGCGCCTTGTACAGCGCTTTCGCCGGCGCGACTTCCATCACCTTGCCGAGGTAGAGCACGACGATCCGATCGCACAGGTATTCGATGACGTCGAGATCGTGCGAGATGAAAAGCATCGTGAGGCCGAAGCGCTCGCGCAAGTCGGAGAGCAGGTTGATGACCTGCGCCTGGATCGAGACATCGAGCGCGGACACCGGCTCGTCGGCGACGATCAATTGCGGCTCGACGGCCAGTGCCCGGGCGATGCCGATCCGCTGCCGCTGCCCGCCCGAGAATTCGTGCGGGAAACGCCGCGCGTGCTCGGGCGCGAGACCCACCAGCGACAAGAGCTCCGCGATTCGCTCCCGGCGAGCGTCGCCACGGTGGAGTCGGTGCGTCGCCATCGCCTCGTCCAGCGTATCGCCGACGCGACGGCGCGGATTCAAGCTCGCGTACGGATCCTGGAAGATGATCTGCAGGCGCCGGCGGTAAGGACGCATTTCGCGCGCGGACAAAGGCGCGAGATCGGAGCCCTCGAACCACACTTGGCCGGCGGTCGGGTCGATCAGCTTCAGGACGGAGCGTCCAACCGTGGTCTTGCCCGAGCCCGATTCGCCGACGAGACCCAGCACCTCGCCTTTAGCGATCTCGAAGCTGACGTCGTCGACGGCGCGCACCGGACGGTCGCTGCGGCCGAAATATTTCTTCAGACCGCGGACCGTCAGCATCGGCGCGCTCCCAGCCGATTCCTGACTAGCCAGCGACGCGGTCAAAGCATGCCCCAGCGGATGCAGCGCGAGCGCTGGCCGGCCGGAATCTCCGCAAGCGGCGGCATCGCGGCCGAGCATTCGGGCAGGACGAGCTTGCAGCGAGGCGCGAAGGCGCAACCGGGCAGCGGATCGAGCGGGCTCGCGACCTGGCCGGGAATCGCGTTCAGCCGGCGCCTCGCCATCGCGGATTCGTCATCGAGCGCGCGCCGGGGGAGGCACTCCAGCAGGCCGCGCGTGTACGGATGCCTGGGTTTGTTGAACAATCGATGCACATCGCCTTCTTCCACCACGCGCCCGCTGTACATGACGACGACACGGTCGGCGATCTCGGCGACGACGCTCAGGTTGTGCGTGATGAACAGCACCGCCATGCCGATCTCGCGCCTGAGCTTGTCGAGGAGCGCGAGGATCTGCGCCTGGATCGTGACGTCGAGCGCGGTGGTCGGCTCGTCGGCGATCAGCAGTGAAGGATTGCACGAGAGCGCCAGCGCGATCATCACCCGCTGCCGCATCCCGCCGGACAATTGATGCGGATACTCGTTGAGCCTCTGCTTCGCCGCAGGGATTTCCACGAGCTCCAGCATTTCCAACGCACGCTTCATCGCCGCGGTGCGATTCATGCCCAGATGCAGCGCCGCGGACTCCGCGATCTGATCGCCGACCGTGAACACGGGATCGAGACTCGTCATCGGTTCCTGGAAGATCATCGCGATGTCGCGGCCGCGGAGCTTCCGCAGCGCCTTGACCGGAAGCTTCGCGAGATCGACCACCACGTCCTTGCGGGACCGGAACAGGATCTCACCGCCGACGATGCGCCCCGGAGGATTCGGAATCAATCCCATGATCGACAGGCTGGTCACCGACTTGCCGGAGCCGGATTCGCCGACGACCGCGAGCGTCTCCCCGGTGTTCAGTGAAAACGAGACGTCCTCGACGGACTTGACCACACCGGCGTCGGTGAAGAAATGCGTTCGCAGATGCTTCACCTGCAACAGCGCGGCGGCATGCGTCGAAGTGGCCACGATCACATCGCCTTCCGCAGCTTCGGATCGAGCAAGTCGCGGAAACCGTCGCCCACCATCTGCAGCGAGAGCGCCGAGAGAATGATCGCGACGCCGGGGAACACGACGAGCCAGAGCGCCTGATGCGCGAATTGCTGGCCGCTCGCGATCATCGTGCCCCACGTCGGCAGCTCGGGCGGAACGCCGACGCCGAGGAACGACAGCCCGGCCTCGGCGAGCACCGCGTAGGCGAAGATGAACGTCGCCTGCACGAGGATGGGCGAAGCGATGTTGTTGAGGATGTGGATGAACATGATTCGCCACGTCGAGACGCCGAGCGCGCGCGCCGCCTCGATGAACAAGAGCTCGCGCACGACCAGCGTCGACGCCCGCACCACACGCGCCACGCGAGGCGTGTAGACAACCGCCAGCGCGAGGATCACGTTGATCATCGACGCGCCCAGCACCGCGACCAGCGCGATCGCCAGCAGGATGTCGGGGAACGACATCATCGCGTCGACGACGCGCATGATCGGCCCGTCCAGGCGGCGAAAGAATCCGGCGGTGAGCC